>NZ_BBOC01000042.1:0-46854 GCF_001485335.1 Type-D symbiont of Plautia stali
AGATGATCGCCCGAGATATGCAGCGTGAACTGCGGCGTCAGCGTCAGTGCGCCGCCACCCGCGGGCTGGACCACTTTTTGTGGCCAGGGCATTAATGGCAAATCGCTTGCGGGAGCGGCAAAAGCAGAAAAAGAGAGGGAGAGACAACAGGCAAGCAGCGTTCGTTGCAAAGGCATGTGAGGCTTCCTTGTAGATAAATGACGGGCCAAAAAAAAGCAAAGAACTCATTAAACCTGCTTCGCTTCGCAAATCAAGTTTGCATCGGTCGAAGTTTGGGCGGGTTAAAACTTTTGAAGTTTAGTTCGCTTCACCATTGTGCGGCTTTCAATCTTCGTTATGGCTTCTTTGCGGCAGGTCAAAAACGGTGCGATTAATTTCCGTCACAACCCCACATATAGCGATTACACTCCATAAAAATACCCACATATAGTTTTATGGAGAGATGATGGCGACGGTGGTGATTAAGCGTGACGGCTGCAGGGTGCCCTTTGAGGCACAGCGGATTGAGCTGGCCGTGCAGGCCGCAGCCCAGGCAGCGCAAATTGATGATGCGGCCTGGTGCAGTCAGGTGGCGATGCAGGTCAGTCAGCAACTGGCCGATCGCGCGGAGGTGGATATCCGCGATATTCAATGCGCAGTCGAAGAGACGCTAATGGCGGGACGCTGGCCGCAACTGGCGCGTGCCTATATCGAATATCGTCATGACCGTGATCTCGCCCGTGAACAGCGTGGCAAACTGCACCACGCCATTCGTGGTCTGGTGGAGCAGACCAATGCCGCACTGCTGAATGAAAACGCCAACAAAGACAGCAAGGTGATCCCGACTCAACGCGATCTGCTGGCAGGCATCGTCGCCAAACATTATGCCCAACAGCAACTGCTACCGCGTGACGTGGTGCTGGCGCACGAGCGCGGCGAGATCCACTATCACGATCTCGACTACTCGCCGTTTTTCCCGATGTTTAACTGCATGTTGATCGATCTTCAGGGCATGCTGAACAACGGCTTTAAAATGGGCAATGCCGAGATTGAGCCACCAAAATCAATCGCCACCGCCACCGCCGTCACGGCGCAGATCATCGCCCAGGTCGCCAGCCACATCTACGGCGGCACCACCATTAATCGCATCGATGAAGTGTTAGCGCCCTTTGTGAACCTCAGCCTGGAGAAGCACCGCGCCGTGGCACACGCGTGGCAGATCCCCGATGCCGAAGCCTACGCACGGGTGCGCACCGAGAAAGAGTGCTACGACGCCTTCCAGTCGCTGGAGTATGAAGTCAACACGCTGCACACCGCCAACGGACAGACGCCCTTTGTGACCTTCGGATTTGGTCTGGGTACTGACTGGGCCGCTCGGCTGATACAGCAATCGATTCTGCGCAATCGCATTGCCGGCCTCGGCAAAAATCACAAAACGGCAGTGTTCCCCAAGCTGGTGTTCGCTATCCGCGAAGGCGTGAATCGCCGCCCTGGTGATTTCAATTACGATATCAAGCAATTAGCGCTGGAATGCGCCAGTAAGCGCATGTATCCCGACATCCTGAACTACGACAAAGTGGTCGAGATTACCGGCTCATTTAAAACACCGATGGGCTGTCGCAGTTTCCTCGGCGTGTATGAAGAAAACGGCGAGCAGATCCATGAAGGCCGCAACAACATTGGCGTGATCAGCCTCAACCTGCCGCGCATCGCGTTAGAAGCCAAAGGTAACGAGGCCCATTTCTGGTTGCTGCTCGACGAGCGGCTGGCGCTGGCCAAGCGCGCATTGATGACGCGCATCGCGCGGCTGGAGAAAACCAAAGCCCGTGTCGCCCCCATTCTCTATATGGAAGGTGCCTGCGGTGTGCGGCTCAATGCCGATGACGAAGTCGGTGAGATTTTCCGTCACGGCCGCGCTTCCATCTCCCTCGGTTATATTGGTCTGCATGAAACGCTCAACGCGTTGAGCGGCAACGAAGTGCATCCCTATGACGCGCCGCATTTGCGTGAAAAGGGCATCGCCATTGTCCAGCACCTGCGCGATGCGGTTGATGCGTGGAAAACCGAGACCGGCTACGGTTTCAGTTTGTACAGCACGCCGAGCGAGAACCTGTGCGATCGTTTCTGTCGTCTTGATGCGGCGGAATTCGGCGTAGTGCCGGGTGTCACCGATAAAGGGTATTACACCAACAGCTTCCATCTCGACGTCGAGAAGAAAGTGAACCCCTACGACAAGATCGACTTTGAGGCGCCCTATCCCGCTCTCGCCAATGGCGGCTTCATCTGCTACGGCGAATACCCCAATATTCAGCACAACCTCAAGGCGCTGGAGGACGTGTGGGATTACAGCTATCACCGCGTGCCCTATTACGGCACTAACACGCCGATTGATGAGTGTTACGAATGCGGTTTCAGCGGCGAGTTCAGCTGCACCAGCAAAGGCTTTACCTGTCAGTGTTGTGGCAACCACGATCCGGCACGCGTCTCCGTTACGCGCCGCGTCTGCGGCTATCTTGGCAGCCCTGATGCGCGCCCCTTCAACGCCGGTAAACAGGAAGAGGTGCAGCGCCGCGTTAAACATCTGGAAAACGGACAATTGGGATGATGCATATTCATCGCTATTACGCTGTCGATATCGTTAACGGACCGGGCACGCGCTGCACGCTGTTTGTTGCCGGCTGCGAGCATCAGTGCCGTGGCTGCTACAACCAGAGCACCTGGCGGCTCGATTCTGGCGTGCCGTTCACGCTGGAGATGGAAGAGCAGCTGATTGCTGACCTCAAAGACACGCGAATTCCGCGCCAGGGATTGTCGCTAAGCGGCGGCGATCCGCTGCATCCGCACAATGTGCCGCACATCCGTCGGCTGGTAAACCGGGTGCGCCGGGAATGTCCGGACAAAGATATTTGGCTGTGGACCGGCTATAAGATGGCGGAACTCAGTGAGGCCCAGCGCGAGGTGGTCGCTGAAATTGATGTGTTGATCGACGGGCGTTTCATTGAAGCGGAGAGCGATGCGCGGCTGCTGTGGCGCGGCAGCCGCAATCAAAAGATCTGGTATCTACGCCAGCCACAAGGCGAGCAGACCGACAATAAACCCGCTGAACGCCACGCCCAGCAGCGCGATCCACAAGGCGCGCGCCGGGAAGGCACGATGCAGCATCAGTAGCGACGGCACACTCACGGCGGGCAAGGTCATTAACAGCGCCAGAGCCGGTGCGATACCCATGCCCGCCAGCATCATGGTTTGCACGATCGGGATCTCTGCCGCCGTGGGGATGACAAACAAACAGCCTGCTATCGCCATCAGCATCACCCAAAACAGCGTATTTCCCACTACGCCATCCGCATGTGGGAACAGCCAGACGCGTGCCGCGCCCAGCAGCAGCACGGCGATGATATACAGCGGGATGGTGTTCCAGAACAATCGCCACATCACCCCCAGCCAGCGCGCGAGAAACGGTGATTCATCACGGGTCGCCAACACCTTTGGCGCAGCGATCATCTGTTCTGGAACGCTACGCTGCACCAGTGATGCAATGCCCAGCACCATTGCCAACCCGGCCACCAGCCGAATCGCGGCAAAGTGCCAGCCCAGCACAAATCCCATAAAAATCAGCGTGGCAGGATTAAGCAGTGGATTGGCAAGCCAGAACGCCATCGCCGCCCCGCTTGACACCTGAGACTGACGCAACCCTGCCGCGACCGGTGCCGCACAGCAGGTACACATCATCCCCGGTAAACCGAAACCCGTGCCAATCAACGTCGAACCAAAACGTGACTGGCCCATCAGGCGCAACAGCCAATGGCGCGGAATGAGCACCTGCACCAGCGAACCGAGGATCACGCCGAGCACCGCCGCTTTCCATACTGCGAGAAAATAGACCATGGCGTAATCCAGCGCCGCACGCCACGGCGAATCGGCTGCATTGGCCAGAATAGATTTTCCGATTGAATGGGTTTCGGCGGCGGTGAAGGCTTTGCCGTAATAGGGCTGCCATTTGACATACCACAGGCCAATCACCACCACCGCGAGAAACAGCAGTGGTTTCCACCATGCGAAACGTATCGCTGGCGCTGAGGGTGCAAGTTGGGTCATACAGATCTCGTATTCAACTGAATAACGGAAGCCGCACGATGATGTGCGGCGGATAAACCACAGTGTTATTCAGGTTATCGAAATCTGCCACGCTTAACTGACGTAAATTTGATCCGCCGCGGAAATTAGCGCGGGTTTGCCTCGCTGCGCTGCCAGACAATCTTTTTGCCAAAGCCCAGCGCGTTGTCGGTCATCTTGACTTCATCCAGCATGATTTCCCACAACGGTGCTGTGACTTTGCGCGCGATGGGAAAACGCTTCTGGTAAGCATGGCGCGCCTGCGCTTCGTTTTCCTCACTCAACGGCTGAATGCGACCACGATACTGCACGCCTTTGATCAACAAGACGGTTTTCGGCTGACCGTTAACCGTGCCCGCGACCTGGGGATTGGCCAGCATCAGCGCGCCATGCCGCGTGTCCGGTTCGGTCATCAACCAGAAGGCCATGCGCGTTGCGTCGAATACGTAAAAGCAGTTGGCGCACCACAAATCGTCTCCGCTAGTGGCGCACAACGACAGGGCATGCTGTTTTTTTAAATAACGAATCAGGTGGGAATGGTCAGACAAAATACAACTCCATGCGGCGCATAGCGATGCTGAGATAAGCGCGCTACACTGCCTGCCAGCAATTAATCAGGATAGTGAAATGCAACAGAGCTGGCAGCTCTATATGCTGCAAACCGCCGCCGGGATGCTTTATACCGGCATCACAACCGATGTTGATCGCCGTCTGCAACAACACCAGTCAGGACGCGGTGCGCGCTCACTGCGCGGCAAAGGGCCGCTGACGCTGGTGTTTCACTGTGCCGCCGGGGATCGCTCCGCCGCCTCCCGCCTGGAATATCAGGTGAAGCAGTTGAGCCGCACGCAAAAGCTGCTGCTGGTGGCGCAGCAGCCTGCCTGCCTGAACGCGTGGTTCAATCGAACCGATTAAAAGGCTCGGAGAATGCAATCAGCCCTTCAGCGCCCACGAATGCGTCATCCGCGAGTTTATACACCTGAAACGCTGCTTCGCTGCCTAACCAGCGACAATGCAAACCGTGTCTCGCTGCCGGTTCGAAGCCCAGCGGGTTGTAAAATTCCGGATCGCCCAGAACCACCACCGCGCTGTAGCTGAATTCATTAAGCGAATCCAATCCTTCATATACCAACTTTTTGGCAATGCCCTGTTTACGCACCGATTCATCCACCGCGAGCGGTGCTAATGCCACCCAGTTGCGATCTTCACCCTGAAGCATGACCGGGCTGAAGGCCGCGTAGCCCAGCACCTGCCCCTCTTCATCCGTGGCCACTACACCGAGCGTGAGTAAACCGTCTTCGCGAAGTTGTTGCACCAGTTCCGCTTCGGCTGCGGTAGCAAAACTGCGCTTTAACAGGTTGTCGATGCCCGCCGCATCCACACCAATTTCAGTACGAATCAACATGAGATCCCCGCGCGCGCCTCAGCGGCCTTCGCGTCCTGTTTCATTCCTGCCTCAACGAAGGCAGCCAGCTGCTGTAACCCGGTGCGCAAAGGCGTGGGCATGGCATCCAGTTCAATAGCATCCATTAGATTCTTCACCTCCAGCCCCAGCTCCGTGTCGCCTTCAATCACCAAACGGCGTTGAAAAAACAACATATCAGGGTCTGCTTTGCGTGCTGCTACCAGCAACAGATCGTTGGCTTCGCCACGAAACCAGACATCTGCCTCGGCGTCGCGCGAAACGGTCAGGCGGCCATCTTGCAAGGTGGTGATCCAGCGCAGATTGACATCCGCAATCTCGATCCCCAGAAAGCGCCCTTCCAGAAAGTCTAACTCACCTTCAGACAAAGCATGACGAAATTGCCAGTTTAAGAGTTGTTGCAAAACCACTTTTTTTACAGGGAATGGGGTAAATGAAACAGGTAAGGCAAGGAATTCTGGGCCTTTTTCGACAATCAGGCCGCGTAAGCGCGTGAGCATAATCAACAATCCCTTCAGAAAATTTTACCTATATTGCCACATCCCTGCCGCTGCGACTCCACTGAGATCAAGGAAATCGCTGAACAACTGGTTAAATAATCCTCACTCCGCCTCATCAATACGGCTTTCACTGCCTTAAATCAACATTCCTGTCTGGCACCTTCTCTACACTTTACCGCTTCTGAATTCGGGGAGGAAAACGTATGGAACTGCTGTGTCCAGCGGGGAATTTGCCTGCGCTGAAATCGGCGGTGGAGCATGGCGCCGACGCGGTGTATGTCGGCCTGAAAGATGACACCAATGCCCGCCACTTTGCTGGCCTCAATTTTACCGATAAGAAACTGGCCGAAGCCGCGCGCTTTCTGCATCAGAATCGCCGCAGACTGCATGTGGCCATCAACACTTTTGCGCATCCAGACGGTATCAATCGCTGGCAGACCGCCATTGATGTCGCAGCGCAAAACGGGGCCGATGCCTTGATTCTCGCAGATATCGCCACGCTGGAATATGCCGCGCAGCGTTATCCGCAGGTTGAGCGCCATCTCTCTGTACAAGCCTCAGCAACAAACTTGCAGGCCATTCACTTTTATCATCGCCATTTCGATTTAAGTCGTGTGGTGTTGCCGCGCGTATTGTCGATGCATCAGGTAAGACAGCTGGCGCGCGAGACGCCGGTGCCGCTGGAGGTCTTTGCCTTCGGCAGCCTGTGCATCATGGCTGAAGGCCGCTGCTATCTCTCTTCGTGGCTGACGGGAGAATCCCCCAACAGCGCGGGGGCCTGCTCGCCCGCCAAATTTGTGCGCTGGCAGCAAACGCCGCAGGGGATGGAATCCCGTCTCAATGAGGTACTGATCGACCGTTACGGCGCTGATGAGAGCGCTGGTTATCCCACGCTGTGCAAAGGCCGTTATGAAGTGGATAACCAGCGCTACCACGTGCTGGAAGAGCCCACCAGCCTGAATACGCTGTCGCTGCTGCCTGAACTGCTGCGCGCTAATATTGCCTCGGTGAAAATTGAGGGACGCCAACGCAGCCCCGCCTATGTGGCGCAGGTCGCCAAAGTGTGGCGCCAGGCGATTGATCGCTGCAAGGCCTCGCCCGAGCAGTTTGCTGTGCAAGAGCCGTGGATGCGCGCACTGGGTGAGCTTTCTGAGGGTAGCCAGACCACGCTGGGTGCTTATCACCGCGACTGGCAGTAAGGAGAACCGATGAAATACGCAATCGGGCCGGTGCTGTGGTACTGGCCAACCGAATCACTGGACGCTTTTTATCAGAAAGCCGCAGAGAGCAGCGCCGAGATTATCTATCTCGGTGAAGCGGTATGCAGCAAACGCCGCGCCACCTCGTTTAACCAGTGGATGGAGATGGGCCGCACGCTGGCTCAGCACGGTAAACAAGTGGTGCTTAGCACGCTGGCGCTGCTGCAGTCGCCCTCTGAAGTGAAAGAGCTAAGACGCTATGTCGAAAATGGCGAGTTTTTGCTGGAGGCGAACGACATCGGCACGGTGAACATGGCGGCGGAACGTCAGCTGCCGTTTGTTGCCGGGCCCACACTTAACGTCTACAACGCACAAACGCTGCAGCTGTTACTCAAAGAGGGAATGACGCGTTGGTGTATGCCGGTAGAGATGTCACGCGACTGGCTGATTCAGCTGCTACAGCAGTGTGACGCCGCCGGCGTGCGCGATAAATTCGAAGTAGAAGTACTCGGCTACGGTCATCTGCCTTTGGCACTCTCGGCTCGCTGCTTCACTGCGCGTTCGGAAAACCGATCCAAAGATGATTGCCAGACGTGCTGCATCAACTATCCCACCGGACGTCGCGTGCTGTCGCAAGAGGGCCAACAGGTGTTTGTGCTGAATGGGATTCAGACCATGAGCGGCTACTGCTATAACCTGGGTAATGACCTTGCCGGCATGCATAACTGGATCGACATTGTGCGCCTGTCACCACAGGATGAAACCACACTGGCTGAGATCGATCGTTTCCGCGCTAACGAAGCAGGAGAAGCGCCGCTGATGATGGCGCGCGGCAGTGACAGCAATGGTTACTGGCGTCGTTTAGCCGGTATGGCGCTGGAGGGTGGCCGATAAAGGCACGTTCCGGCTATATTCCTGCTGTTATTAGCAGTTTTAATATGGGTAATGATGCGTAATACTGACTGGCGCAGGTTTATCAACACCTGCGCCATCATAAGCTGGAGTGCCCATGTCTGAGAAAAAACTGTTCGCCTGTCCGTACTGGATCTGGCACCGATTCCACAAGGTTCTGCCGCGCGAGAAGCCTTCCACAATTCACTGGCGCTGGCGCGTCAATCTGAAGCGTTAGGTTTCCACCGTTACTGGCTCGCTGAGCACCACAACATGACCGGTATCGCCAGTGCGGCGACCTCCGTGTTGATTGGCTATCTGGCCGCCAATACGGAATCCTTGCGTTTAGGTTCTGGCGGCATCATGTTGCCCAACCACGCACCGCTGGTGATCGCCGAACAGTTTGGTACGCTGGAATCGCTGTATCCTGGCCGTATCGATTTGGGACTGGGCCGTGCGCCGGGTTCCGACCAGCGCACCATGCTGGCGTTGCGCCGTCATCTCTCCAGTGCTCAGGCGGATAGCTTCCCAGAAGACGTGGCGGAACTGATTCGCTGGTTTGACGCCGAAGAGGGTGAACATCCGCCAGTGCAGCCGGTACCCGGTTTGGGTCTGAAAATTCCAGTGTGGCTGCTGGGCTCCAGTCTCTACAGCGCACAGTTGGCCGCGCAGCTGGGCTTGCCGTTTGCCTTCGCCTCCCACTTTGCACCTGACCTGTTGTTCCAGGCGCTGCATCTCTATCGCGAGAAATTTAAACCTTCTGCGCGTCTGGCAAAACCTTACGCCATGGTGTGCGTCAATGTAGTGGCAGCCGATAGAGAACGCGATGCGCGCTTCCTGTTCACCTCTATGCAGCAGCAGTTCATCAACCTGCGTCGTGGCAAACCGGGTCCACTGCCTGCGCCGGTTGAGAATATGGATAACCTGTGGTCACCGTCCGAACAATATGGTGTACAGCAGGCGCTGAGCATGTCCATCGTCGGTGACAGTGACAAAGTTCGCCAGGGGCTGGCCGCGTTAATACGTGAAACCCAGGCGGATGAAATCATGGTTAACGGCCAGATTTTCGATCCGCAAGCGCGTCTGCGCTCCTTTGCTTTGGCGATGGCAGCGGCTCGCTCGCTGTAATGGTTACTGCGGTGGGTTCAACCCTTCTGGCCCCACCGCCACCGTACGAACATCCCGCGCGGGGGATTGCCCGTAAAATCGACTGTACTCGCGGCTAAACTGCGACGCGCTCTGATACCCCACGCGATACCCCGCCGTTCCCGCATCTAGCTTCTCAATCAGCATTAAACGCCGCGCTTCGTTGAGGCGTAATTGCTTCTGGTATTGCATCGGCGTCATCGCCGTCACCGCTTTAAAGTGATGATGCAGCGATGAAATGCTCATGCCGACGCTGCTCGCCAGTTGGTCCATTTTTAATGGCTGATGAAAGTGTTCGCGCAACCAGCGTGCCGCGCGCGCCACCTTGTTGCCCGGACGTTCGGTTAGCGCCATGTTGAGGATGCGTGGCCCTTCTGGTCCCGTCAGCAAGCGATAGAAAATCTCCTGCTCAATCAAGGGGGCCAGCGCGGGAATGTCTTGCGGCTGATCCAACAACTCGACCAGGCGAATTACCGCATCCACCAACGGTGGAGCGACTTTGTGGACGGTGATGCCGCGCTCATTCAGCCTTGCCGCCTCCACCTGCTGTAGCGGAAAGTGTTCGAGGTAACGCATCAAGCGGGTTTCGTTGATGGTGATGCCGACGCCGAGATTAGGCTTCTCTGGCGTGGCCAACACCACGCAGGATTGCACCGGCATATCCAGCGTCACCAGCAGCAAGTCACCCGCGCCGTAATGCATCACGTCATCGCCCATTCGCAGGGCTTTTTGCCCCTGCGCCACCAGAGCGAAACTGGCCCAGGTGGCCACATGAGCCAGACTGGTCGGCTTGGAGCTTCGTCCAAAGGAAAGAAAATCAATTGCGCTGAAGTGGCGGCCATCTTCCGGGGTGTGGCGGGCAATCATCGCCACCAGTTGCTGCCACTGTTCCTGATGAATCATGCGTTATGCGCTCCGCGATGAGAAATCACTGTAGGGTTATTCTCGCTTGTCGTCGATGCGCCGCCTAGTCTAAAACCCTCACATTTGCAGGATCGTGCAAAAACCTTGCAGGATTGCGCTACCGCCAGATTGTATGGACAGCGCATGCTTACCCTTCCCCGAATTCTCAGGTGGAGAGACCCAATGAAAGCACTTGAAGGCAAAATTGCGCTGGTGACGGGCGCGTCGAAAGGCATTGGCGCCGCCATTGCTATGACTTTCGCGGCGGCCGGCGCCCGGGTAGTGGTGAATTATCGCCAGGACGAAGTGGGTGCGGCTGACGTGGTCACCGACATCTGTGCACTGGGCAGTGACGCCATCGCCGTACAGGCTGATATCTCCCGCGAGGCCGATGTGCAGCGTTTATTCGCGCGCAGCATCGAGCAGTTTGGCGCACCGGATATCGTGGTCAATAACGCCGGTATTTTTCATCACGGTGACTTTACCGAACTCAACATCAGCGAGATGCAGCAACAACTCAATGTGAATGTGCTGGGCACACTGCTGGTCAGTCAACAAGCCGCCAGGCACTTCCCCGCGCGTGGCGGCACCATCATCAACCTCAGTGCGTTGAACAGCCAGCGCAGTTCCCCGGGTTCGGTATTGTGGGCCGCCACCAAAGGTGCCATTGATACCTTAACGCAGGGGCTGGCGCGCGAACTGGGACCGCGTAATATCCGCGTTAACGCGTTGGCGCCGGGTATTATTTTGACGGAAGGGTTGCTGGCGGCGAAGAAGATGAATCCAGACGTCAAAGCCAAGCTGATCGCGGCCACACCCTTAGGACGATTTGGTCTGCCGGAAGATGTTGCTCAGGTGGCGCTGTTTTTGGCCTCTGAAGAGTCAGCTTATGTGAGTGGTGAGCGAGTGCTGATTGCTGGCGGTGTGTAAAATTTAGTTTACGCAATAAAAAAGGGACGCCGAAGCGTCCCTTTTATTTTTAAGCGATTAACGCTTACGCGTCACGACGACGTGGTGCAGCAGCGCCGTCTTCACGACGTGGAGCACGACCGCCATCACGGCTGAAACGTCCGCCTTCACGACCACCTTCACGGCGCTCAGAGAAGCGACGCGGTGCGCCTTCACCACGAGGTGCGCCATTGCCACGACGCTCGCCATCACGGCCAGCAGGACGACGATCGCCACGCTCATGTACTGGCGCATCACCCATCAGCTGCATATTCATCGGCTTGTTCAGAATACGCGTGCGAGTGAAGTGCTGCAGAACTTCGCCCGGCATGCCTTTCGGCAGTTCGATGGTTGAGTGAGTACCAAACAGCTTGATGTTACCGATGTAACGGCTGCTGATGTCGCCTTCGTTAGCGATCGCACCAACAATGTGACGAACTTCAACACCATCATCACGACCCACTTCAATGCGGTACAGCTGCATTTCGCCAACGTCACGACGTTCGCGACGTGGAGCGCCATCACGGTCACCACGGCTTTCGCGTGGACCACGAGAGTCACGTGAGTCACGACGGTCATCACGATCGCGGAATTCACGACGTGGCGGACGCGGAGCTTCTGGTGGCAGAATCAGTGGACGTTCGCCCTGTGCCATTTTCAGCAGTGCTGCGGCCAGTGTTTCGATGTCCAAATCTTCGCCCGGCTGCATTTTGCTCAGCAGTGCGCGGTACATGTCCAGATCGCTGCTTTCCAGCTGTTGCTGTACTTTTGCGGCGAACTTAGCCAGACGACGCTCACCCAGCAGTTCTGCGTTTGGCAGCTCAACTTCTGGAATGGTCAGCTTCATGGTGCGCTCGATGTTACGCAGCAGACGACGCTCGCGGTTCTCAACGAACAGCAGTGCGCGACCCGCACGACCCGCACGGCCGGTACGACCGATACGGTGAACGTAAGACTCTGCGTCCATCGGGATGTCGTAGTTAACCACCAGGCTGATACGTTCAACGTCCAGACCACGAGCTGCAACATCGGTGGCGATCAGGATGTCGAGACGGCCATCTTTCAAACGCTCCAGCGTCTGCTCACGCAGTGCCTGGTTCATGTCACCGTTCAGCGCGGCGCTGTTATAACCGCTGCGCTCCAGCGCTTCGGCCACTTCCAGCGTCGCGTTTTTGGTACGCACGAAGATGATAGCCGCATCGAAATCTTCCGCTTCCAGGAAACGCACCAGCGCGTCAGTTTTACGACCGTAAGCGGTCCAGTAAGACTGAGAGATATCAGGACGCGTGGTCAGGCTTGACTGAATGCGTACTTCCTGTGGATCTTTCATGAAGCGCTTAGTAATACGACGAATCGCTTCTGGCATGGTAGCGGAGAACAGCGCAGTCTGATGACCGTCTGGAATCTGCGCCATGATGGTTTCAACGTCTTCGATGAAGCCCATACGCAGCATTTCATCCGCTTCGTCCAGCACCAGGCCACGCAGGTTAGACAGGTCTAAGGTGCCACGTTTCAGGTGATCCAGCAGACGGCCAGGCGTACCCACAACAACCTGTGGACCCTGACGCAGTGCACGCAACTGCACGTCATAACGTTGGCCGCCGTACAGGGCCACGACGTTGACGCCACGCATGTGTTTAGAGAATTCGGTCATGGCTTCAGCAACCTGAACAGCCAATTCGCGAGTTGGAGCCAGCACCAAAATTTGCGGTGCTTTAACAGATTGATCAATGTTGTTCAGCAGCGGCAGGGAGAATGCCGCCGTTTTACCACTACCGGTCTGCGCCATACCCAGCACATCACGGCCCGCCAGCAGGTGAGGAATACACTCAGCCTGGATTGGGGATGGCTTAACGTAGCCCATGCCGTTCAGTGATTCGAGGATGTCAGCGTTCAGGCCAAGGTCAGAAAAAGTGGTTTGAATATCAGTCATGTAGTACACGTGCCTCTTAGATTGCGGCGGCCAGTCTACATAACTCGTCGTGAAAATTTTCAGTCATTTTCATCAAAAAGTGTGAACCGGCTCAAATTAGAAGTTTTGACGAACAGAAAAGCCCTCACCTTGAAGATGATGACTTTACAAGAATTCAGGCAAAAAAGTTCGTCAGCTATTGCTGGTCAGATTCTGATAAATCGTCTTGTGTCTGGCCGAGTTGCGCCAGTTCCAACAATGCGTATCGGTGCTCAACAAAGTTGTTAACGTTGTTAGCCACCGCCAGTTTGAACAACGCTTTCGCGTCGTCCTTCTCCCCCAGACTTAGGTAGTACTTACCTAAATAGAAGTTGGTTTCACTGAGATGTTCAGCGAGCGAGGTGTTATCCGTTGCGTCCGCCTTGAGACGTTCCATCAGCGTTTTTTCACTGATGTCACCAAGGTAGAACTCGACAATATTCCATCCCCATTGGTCCCGGACCGCTTTGTCATGGCGCTGTTGTAGCGCGACTTTTGCCTTGTCTGCATCCATATCGCTTTCAACGAGATAGAGCCAAAGGCTGCGGAAAGGATCGTTAGGATCGTCTTGATAAAACGCCAGCAGATCATCTTGCGCTAACTTGTATCGACCGCCGTAATAGAGGGCGATACCACGGTTTAAATGCGCATAGTTGTAAGTTGGATCAAGCTCAAGTACAGAATCAAACGCTTCATAGGCAGCATCAAAATTGCCTGCCTGCGTTAGATATATACCAAGGTAGTTAAACACCTCGGGCATATCTGGTCTTATAGACAGCGCTTGCGAAAAATCGTTCCGCGCTAATGCCCTCAGACCCAAACTATCATACAACACTCCGCGCTCATATAATAGCTGTGCGCGTTCATCATCGGTGAGGGCACGACTGGCAAGAATTTGTTCCATGCGCGCCAGGATCACCTCTTGCTGCAGTGTGGGCTGCAAAGGTACTGCCAGAACTTCGTTCTTACGCCAATTGGAGTTGCTGCATCCTGCCAGCGTGATAGCTGTCGCAACAAAACACCAGCGCAAAAAAGGCTTCATTTCCCACTCCCGAATACAAACATTGGGATAACCATCCTGTCATCCGCCTGCTGTGCACAAGGATTCCCGCCCTCGCGATGATCCAAACACCTCTCCCCACAATGCAGGGAGAGGCCAATCAGTAAACGCTTACTCGGCGTCAGGTACATCAGTCGCAGCAGTGGTTTCTTCTGCTGGTTTCTGCTCTGTCGCTTCTTTGATGCTCAGGCGTACGCGGCCCTGACGGTCCACTTCCATGACTTTCACTGGAACTTCCTGACCCATCTGCAGGTAATCGGTCACTTTCTCAACGCGCTTATCAGCGATCTGAGAAATATGTACCAGACCTTCTTTACCGCCGCCGATTGCCACGAAGGCACCGAAGTCAACGATACGTGTCACTTTACCTTCGTAGATACGGCCGACTTCGATTTCAGCGGTAATCTGTTCGATACGACGAATCGCTTCTTTCGCTTTGTTGCCGTCGGTTGCAGCGATCTTCACGGTGCCATCATCTTCGATTTCGATGGTGGTGCCGGTTTCTTCGGTCAGAGCACGGATAACAGAACCGCCTTTACCGATGACATCTTTGATCTTGTCTGCGCTGATCTTAATGGTGTAAATGCGCGGCGCGAACTCAGAGATTTCCTGACGCGGCGTGCTGATAGCCTGTTCCATCACGCTCAGGATGTGCAGACGCGCGCCCTTAGCCTGGTTCAGTGCCACCTGCATGATTTCGCGGGTGATACCTTCGATTTTGATATCCATCTGCAGTGCAGTGATACCGTCGCGGCTACCCGCAACTTTGAAGTCCATATCGCCGAGATGATCTTCGTCACCCAGGATATCAGACAGAACCACGAAGTTTTCGTCTTCTTTAACCAGACCCATCGCGATACCGGCTACGGCCGCTTTGATTGGTACACCTGCATCCATCAGCGCCAGAGAAGCACCGCACACAGACGCCATTGAAGAAGAACCGTTGGATTCGGTGATTTCAGAGACCACACGAACGGTGTATGGGAACTCTTCCTGCTTAGGCATCACTGCCAGCACACCGCGCTTAGCCAAACGACCGTGACCGATTTCACGACGCTTAGGTGAGCCAACCATACCGGTTTCGCCCACGGAGTACGGAGGGAAGTTGTAGTGGAACAGGAAGCTGTCAGTACGCTCGCCCATCAGCTCATCCAGGTTCTGTGCATCACGTGCGGTACCCAGGGTGGCGGTAACCAGCGCCTGCGTTTCACCACGGGTGAACAGGGAAGAACCGTGAGTACGTGGCAATACGCCAGTGCGCACGTCCAGACCACGAATCATGTCTTTTTCACGACCATCGATACGCGGCTCACCACGGATGATGCGGCTACGTACAACACTTTTCTCAAGATCATGAACGATGTCTGCGATTTCAGCCGCATCCAGCGTCTCATCTTCCGCTTTTAATGCAGCGATGGTGGCATCTTTAACCACACCAACCTGAGTGTAACGCTCTTGCTTATCAGTGATGCGGTAAGCATCGCTAATACCGGTTTCAGCTAATGCTGCAACACGTGCAATCAACGCATCGTTGGCTGGCTCTGGCTGCCAGTCCCAACGCGGTTTGCCTGCTTCAGCAACCAGTGCGTTAATGTTTTCGATAACAACCTGCTGCTGATCGTGGCCAAACACCACTGCGCCCAGCATCTGATCTTCAGTCAGAATTTCAGCTTCAGATTCAACCATCAGAACCGCGTTCTGCGTACCTGCAACCACCAGGTCCAGACGAGAGGTTTTGATCTCATCAGCGGTTGGGTTCAGAACGTACTGGTCATTGATATAACCAACACGTGCAGCACCGATAGGGCCGTTGAATGGCAGGCCTGACAATGCCAGTGCAGCAGAGGCACCAATCATCGCAACGATATCTGGGTTGACCTGAGGGTTAACGGAAACAACGGTAGCGATAACCTGCACTTCGTTGATGAAACCTTCCGGGAACAGAGGACGAACTGGACGGTCAATCAGACGGGAGATCAGAGTTTCGCCTTCGCTTGGACGGCCTTCACGACGGAAGAAGCTACCCGGGATACGACCAGCAGCGTAAGTACGCTCCTGATAGTTAACCGTCAGCGGGAAGAAATCCTGACCTGGTTTGGTTTTTTTCTGGCCAACAACGGTAACGAATACCGCAGTGTCGTCCATGCTCGCCATTACTGCTGCAGTGGCCTGGCGCGCCATCATGCCGGTTTCCAGCGTGACGGTATGCTGACCATATTGGAATTTGCGTACGATCGGGTTCAGCAAAATTTAAGTCCTTAAATTCGAGGGGCAAGCCCATTTTGGCTCGCCGGGATTTACCGATCTTTAGTTGCATCCTCGCGACTAATGACAATCTTCAACCGCTCTGGCGGTAAAGCCTCTCATTAGCCGCGCGAAACGCTGCAAGCAAAGATCACTCTCAGCAACAATACATGAGTTTGGTACGGATTGCTGCGGATTGCTCGAAAAAAGGGGCCATAAAGGCCCCCTTTTCGCGAAACTCGCACAAATCTGATCGTCAGATGCGGTTTTCTGCATACTGCATGCACTACATCGTTGATCAGATTCTTCAGACTTAGCGACGCAGACCCAGGGTTTCGATCAGGCTGGTGTAGCGTGCAACGTCTTTACGCTTCAGGTAGTCCAGCAGCTTACGACGCTGAGATACCATGCGCAGCAGACCGCGACGGCTGTGGTGGTCTTTCTTGTGCTCAGAGAAGTGACCCTGCAGGTGGTTAATCTGAGCAGTCAGCAGAGCAACCTGAACTTCAGTTGAACCGCTGTCGTTAGCACCACGACCGAATTTAGCAACGATCTCTGCTTTAGCTTCTACGCTTAGAGACATAATAAACTCCAGATAAAAAATGAATGTATGGGTGCCGATCTCTAATTCAGCAGCCCGCTTTAAAAGCCGCGCTATTCTACTCTTCGCCAGATAGCAACGCAAATGCGTCGTAAAGGCTAAAGCCTGTGTTTCAATTAGGCGGGAAACTCAACCACCAGACGACGCGGTGCGACACGCCCATCATCCGCGATTTCAGCCATACCAATGAATTTGTGACCGTCACCTTCCGTGACACGCACCAAACCCTGTTCAGGCGCATTCGCCACCTGCACCGGCATACCTTGTTTGAAAAAGGCCGCCACAGAAGGGAGCAAATTCACGATGGGAAACTCTTCTGCTGGGCTGTCCATCGGTAACAGCAAGGCGTCCAGAGTGGTGTAATCCGGCGTTTCAGTGGCATTAACTGCAGCGGCCATCTCTTGCAGCTGTTCCAGCGTGATCATTCTTTCAATCGGATAACGCGCTACCTGCAAACGACGCAGCATAATCACATGCGCACCGCAGCCAAGTTTTTCACCCAAATCATCGATGATGGTGCGGATGTAAGTGCCTTTGGAGACATGAATCTCCAGCTCCAGTTCATCGCCTTCCCAGCGGATAAACTGCAGTTCGAATACACGGATGGGGCGTGCTTCACGCGGAACAGTAATGCCTTCGCGCGCATACTCGTACAGCTTACGACCCTGATACTTGAGTGCGGAGAACATGGTCGGCACCTGCATGGTGTCACCACGAAAGCTCTCCAGCGCATCGTCCAACATCGCCTGGTTAAAGGTCACCGGGCGTGTTTCGACGATATTACCATCGGCATCTGAGGTATCCGTGCGCTCACCCAATCGTGCAATCACACGATACCGTTTATCCGAATCGAGCAGAAACTGCGAGAACTTGGTCGCTTCACCGAGACAAACTGGCAACATGCCGGTTGCCAAGGGATCCAGCGCGCCGGTGTGGCCCGCTCGATTAGCATTAAACAGGCGCTTCACTTTCTGCAAAACATCATTAGAGGATGCACCCTGATGCTTATCCAGCAAAAACACACCGTGGACGTCGCGACCGCGACGACGAGGACGACTCATCAGTCCTCCTTGTCATCTTCCGCCGGGCTTTCACCACGACGCTCGACATCACTCTTGATAACGTTACTGACGAGGTTAGACATGCGCATACCTTCGATCAGTGAGTTGTCATAGAAGAAGGTCAATTCCGGCACGATACGCAGACGCATCGCTTTACCCACCAGAATACGGATATAGCCCGACGCTTCTTTCAGCGCTTTCAGGCCATTTTTTACCGCATCTTCGTCCTGATCATTCAGGAAGGTCACGAAGACTTTGGCGTAAGCCAGATCGCGTGACACTTCCACGCCAGAGACGGTCACCATCATGCCAAGACGCGGATCTTTGATTTCGCGCTGCAGGATGATAGCGATTTCTTTTTGCAGTTCCTGAGATACGCGCTGTGGGCGGCCAAATTCTTTTGCCATTTTTCTTTCTCCCAAATAATTCGGGAGGCCAGAGGCCTCCCAAATTGCAACACATCAGATAATAATCAATCGATGGTGCGTTTAATTTCAATCACTTCAAAGACTTCGATCATATCGCCAACACGAACGTCGTTGTAGTTCTTCACGCCGATACCACACTCCATGCCATTACGCACTTCGTTGACATCGTCTTTAAAGCGACGCAGAGATTCCAGCTCGCCTTCGTAAATCACCACGTTGTCGCGCAGAACGCGAATCGGGTTGTGACGTTTGATGTTGCCTTCGGTGACCATACAGCCTGCGATAGCGCCGAACTTCGGTGACTTGAACACGTCGCGTACTGCAGCCAGACCGATAATCTGCTGTTTGAACTCTGGCGCCAACATACCGCTCATTGCCGCTTTAACTTCGTCGATCAGATTATAGATGACGGAGTAGTAACGCAGGTCAACGTTTTCAGCATCAATCACGCGGCGAGCAGAAGCATCAGCACGTACGTTGAAGCCGAGGATGATCGCGTTGGATGCTGCAGCCAGGGTTGCGTCAGTTTCGGTGATACCACCCACGCCTGAACCGATGATGCGCACTTTCACTTCGTCGGTAGAGAGCTTCAGCAGAGAATCGGAGATCGCTTCCACAGAACCCTGTACGTCGGATTTCAGTACGATGTTCAGCTCGGACACTTCGCCTTCGGTCATGTTGGCGAACATGTTCTCCAACTTCGACTTCTGCTGACGCGCCAGCTTCACTTCGCGGAACTTGCCCTGACGATACAGTGCAACTTCACGTGCTTTCTTCTCATCACGAACGACCGTCGCTTCATCACCTGCTGCTGGCACACCAGACAGACCAAGGATTTCCACAGGAATCGATGGACCCGCTTCCAGTACTTCGCGACCCAGTTCATCACGCATCGCACGGACACGGCCGTATTCGAAGCCACAGAGTACGATATCGCCTTTGTTCAGCGTACCTTCACGCACCAGTACGGTAGCAACCGGACCACGACCTTTGTCGAGGAACGATTCGATAACCACACCGCTCGCCATACCTGCACGAATCGCCGTCAGCTCCAGGACTTCAGCCTGCAGCAGAATCGCATTCAGCAGGTCATCAATACCGGTACCGGCTTTCGCAGAGACGTTAACGAACATGTTCTCGCCGCCCCACTCTTCCGGAATGATGCCGTACTGAGTCAGTTCGTTTTTAACGCGATCGGGATCGGCTTCTGGCTTATCGATTTTGTTCACAGCAACCACAACCGGCACCTGCGCCGCTTTTGCGTGCTGGATAGCTTCGATGGTCTGTGGCATCACGCCGTCATCCGCGGCAACAACCAGGATAACGATATCCGTTGCCTGAGCACCACGAGCACGCATAGCGGTAAACGCGGCGTGACCAGGGGTATCCAGGAAGGTGATCATACCGTTGTCAGTTTCAACGTGGTATGCACCGATATGCTGAGTAATACCGCCAGCCTCGCCAGAGGCGACTTTGGTTGAACGGATATAGTCGAGCAGTGACGTTTTACCGTGGTCAACGTGACCCATGATGGTCACGACTGGCGCGCGGCTCTCTTGCGCGGCATCGGTATCACGATCGTCCATTACCGCTTCTTCCAGCTCATTCTCACGGCGCAGGATCACTTTGTGACCCATTTCTTCCGCGACCATCTGAGCCGTTTCCTGGTCGATGACCTGGTTAATGGTCGCCATGGCGCCCATCTTCATCATCGCTTTTACAACCAGGGAGCCTTTGATTGCCATTTTATTGGCCAGCTCAGCAACGGAGATAGTTTCACCGATGATGACATCGCGGTTCACCGCCTGTGCTGGCTTGTTAAAGCCCTGCTGCAGTGAGCTTGGTTTACGGTGCTTGCCACCTTTACCGCCACGTACCTGAGCACGTGCTTCTTCGCGGTCGGTTTTCGCTTCAGAATGTTTGTTGCCTTTCTTCACCGGGCGAGCAGCTTTAGCGGTACGCGTACGCGCACGGCCAGCTTCAACTTGACGATCGTTCTCGTCTTCAGCCTGACGGGCATGGGTCGAGGTAGTGACGTGGTAATCACCTTTATCCTCTTCTTCAGGTTTTTCCCATTCCGCTGCTTTTTCTTCAGCCAGGCGTTTAGCTTCTTCTGCCACGCGACGGGCATCTTGTTCTAGCTTACGACGCGCTTCTTCTTCTGATTTACGTTTCAGTTCAGCCGCTTCGGCTTCACGACGGGCTTTATCAGATTGCGCAGCCTTGGTTACTTCGTCGGTAGGTTGATTAGTCACTTTCTCATTTTCCGCTGCTTCACGCTTAGCCTTGTCAGCGGCTTCGCGCTTGGCTTTATCTTCGGCTTCACGTTGCGCTTTTTGTTCAGCTTCGCGACGGGCTTGTTCTTCCGCCTCGCGACGCGCCTGCTCTTCCGCTTCACGCTGCGCCTCGGCTTCAGCTTCTGCCTGAGCTTGCTCAGACTCTGCATCACCTTTCACGTATGTGCGCTTTTTGCGGACTTCGATTTGCACCGACTTACTTTTACCCCCGGTGACGGGAATATTCAAGGTGCTGCGCGTTTTGCGCTGCAAAGTCAGTTTACTTGAACCTGTCTGACCGTGCTCACGATTCAAATGGGACAGTAAGGTTTCTTTCTCTTGCTGGGATACCGCATCGTTTTCAGACTTGCGGATCCCTGCATCAGCAAATTGCTGTACCAGGCGATCGACCGGAGTCTGAATTTCGGCGGCCAGCGATTTTACGGTTACATCTGTCATGCTGTTCCTTCCTGTTATTACGCGTCATCGCCGAACCAGCAGATATTACGTGCAGCCATGATCAGCGCACCGGCCTTCTCATCATCCAGCCCTTCAATATCTGTCAGATCGTCAACACCTTGCTCAGCGAGATCTTCCAGCGTGCAAACGCCGATAGACGCCAGGCGATACGCCAGCGCACGATCTAAGCCCTCAAGATTCAGAAGATCCTCAGCGGGCTCCTGATTACCAAGGCTCTCTTCTTTCGCTAATGCCAGGGTGGTTAACGCATTTTTTGCTCGTTCACGCAGGGCTTCAATGGTCTCTTCGTCGAGGCCGTCGATTTCCAGCAGCTCGTTGATTGGCACATAAGCCAATTCTTCCAGCGAAGAGAAGCCCTCTTCCACCAGAACGGTGGCGAACTCTTCGTCGATGTCGAGATGTTTGGTGAACATATCGATCGCTGCGTGGGCTTCAGCCTGATGCTTAGCCTGCAGATCATCGACGGTCATCACGTTCAGTTCCCAGCCACTCAGTTGGGAAGCCAGACGCACGTTTTGGCCGTTACGGCCGATCGCTTGAGCCAGATTGCCGGCTTCAACCGCGATATCCATGGTGTGATTGTCTTCATCCACCACGATTGACGCCACATCGGCTGGTGCCATGGCGTTAATGACGAATTGCGCGGGGTTATCGTCCCACAGCACAATGTCGATACGCTCGCCACCCAGTTCGCTTGAAACAGCCTGCACACGCGCACCGCGCATACCGACACAAGCACCCACGGGATCGATACGTTTATCGTTGGTCTTCACAGCGATTTTCGCACGTGAACCCGGATCGCGCGCTGCCGCTTTGATCTCGATAACTTCTTCGCCGATTTCTGGTACTTCAATGCGGAACAGCTCGATCAGCATTTCCGGCTTAGAACGGGTCACAAACAGCTGCGCGCCACGTGCTTCTGGACGCACGGCATACAGCACACCGCGAATACGGTCGCCTGGGCGGAAGTTTTCGCGTGGCAGCATGTCTTCACGACCAATCACAGCTTCAGCATTGCTGCCGAGGTCCAGTGAAATGCTATCGCGGTTCACTTTTTTCACCACGCCGGTGATGATCTCACCTTCGTGCTGACGGAACTGATCAACCACCATCGCGCGCTCAGCTTCGCGCACTTTCTGCACGATAACCTGCTTCGCGGTTTGCGTGGTGATACGGTCGAAGGTCACAGATTCGATCTGATCTTCAACGTATTCGCCCAGATTGAACGCTTCATCTTCGAAGCGAGCGGCATCCAGCGTAATCTCACGGGTCGGCTGAGTGACTTCTTCAACAATCTGCCAGCGACGGAAAGTATCGAAATCGCCGCTGCGGCGGTCGATGCTGACGCGCACTTCGATCTCTTGCTCATACTTCTTTTTGGTCGCAGTGGCCAAAGCGCTCTCCAGCGCTTCGAAGATTTTCTCACGCGGCAGGGCTTTTTCGTTAGAAACGGCTTCTACTACAGCTAAGATCTCTTTGTTCATCCTGGTTAGCCTCAATCCGGACTTTTAAAAGTGGGGGACCAGGTTCGCTTTCTGAATGTTGCTCAGCGCGAACACTTCATCGTTACCCTCAACGGTCACCGTGATCATCTCGCCTTCAACAGACTTGATGATGCCCTGCCATTTACGGCGGTTCTGTACGGCCATACGCAGTACCACGCTCACTTCATCACCGACGAAACGAGTATAGTGTTCAGCAGTGAAAAGAGGACGCTCGAGACCTGGCGAGGAAACTTCAAGGTTGTAAGCGACAGTAATCGGATCTTCCACATCCATTACAGCGCTGACCTGGTGGCTAACATCGGCACAATCATCAACATTGATACCGTCTTCACTATCAATATAGATGCGCAAAGTCGATGTGCGACCGCGAACGAATTCGATACCGACCAATTCGTAGCCAAGCGCTTCTACTGGAGCGGTGATCAAATCAGTCAATTTTTGCTCTAATGTGGACAAGCCCACCCCCAAGACATAAAAAAAGGGCCTATAGCCCAGTGTTGCGATTCCTGATAACAAAAAACCCCGAAAATTCGGGGCTTTTTGTGACTGGACCCTGTACGCCGCATGGCGGCTTCGGCACACAATCCAAAAGAATTTTTTTCAAAAACTCACTGAGGATGCGTCCGTCGATGCATACAGTATATTTGAAAAAGAACTCTAAGGGAAAGTGGTTGCGGGGGCCGGATTTGAACCGACGACCTTCGGGTTATGAGCCCGACGAGCTACCAGGCTGCTCCACCCCGCGTCCGAAAACGTGGCGAATATTACGCCGATCTTGCGAAAAAAGCAAGTTTTACTGAGATTTGGTACCGAGGACGGGACTTGAACCCGTAAGCCCTTTCGAGCACTACCACCTCAAGGTAGCGTGTCTACCAATTTCACCACCTCGGTACTGCACTGACTGCGACGTTGTATTGCCGCTTTAAGCGTTGACGATGTTACTGTGGGATGTCATTGCCCGGCGTGGCCGGCTTAGCTGGCTGAGTCTGTTGTTGAGACTGAGCCGGCGCAGTGAGGTTTTCCCACTCGCTTCCTTTAGAAGACTTGTTGGTGTTCAGATTGCCCAGAACCAGACTGATAATGAAGAACAGGGTCGCCAGCACAGCGGTCATACGAGTCATAAAGTTACCAGACCCGGTTGAACCGAACAGTGTACCAGAGGCGCCTGCACCGAATGAGGCTCCCATATCAGCGCCTTTGCCTTGCTGCAGCATGATCAGACCTACGAGGCCAATCGCTACAATAAGGAAAACAACTAACAGAGCTTCGTACATAATCAACCTGATTCCTTGCGCGTTATCTGCACAGTTAAAGCTTCACCAATATTGACGGGGAGTATCGTCATCACCCATCAGAAGCGGGTGTGAATACTAACCAATGGTGCATACCTCTGCAAGTGCAATTTACACGAACTTTATTGATTGCGGAAAAAAGCGCCATCGTGGTGATTTTACAGGCGGAATGGTCGCAGCCTCTCCGCCTGGCGTGGCGTTATACGGCTTTCACCGCATCGGCAATTTTGTGCGCGAGTTCAGTCACCAGCTTCTCGTCTTCACCTTCCACCATCACGCGAATCAGTGGCTCAGTGCCCGATTTACGCAGCAGCACGCGCCCTCTTCCCGCCAGCGTCTTTTCTACTTCCGCTGTCACGGCTTTCACGCTGTCACTCTCCAGAGGATCATGGCTGCCAGTGAAACGCACATTGACCAGCACCTGAGGCAACATTTTCATCCCACTGCACAGATCGTGCAAACTCATGTGATTGCGTACAATCGCAGTGAGTACTTGCAAACTTGCCACGATCCCATCGCCAGTGCTGATTTTGTCGAGCAAAATCACATGCCCGGAGTTTTCAGCGCCCATGCGCCAGCCCTTCTCCTGCATTTTCTCCAGCACATAGCGGTCACCGACTTTGGCACGGGTAAACGGAATGCCTAACTGCTTCAACGCCAGTTCCAGACCCATGTTGCTCATCAACGTGCCCACCACACCGCCGCGCAGCTGCCCCTGACGCAGTGCCTCGCGTGCAATGATGTAGAGGATCTGGTCGCCATCGACCTTCTCACCCAAATGGTCAACCATCATGATACGGTCACCATCACCGTCATAGGCCAGACCGAGATCGGCTTTTTCATCCAGCACACGCTGTTGCAGCATACGCAGATCGGTGGCACCGCACTCTTTGTTAATGTTCATGCCATCAGGCTGCACGCCGATCGCAATCACTTTGGCACCCAGTTCACGCAGCACGTTTGGTGCGATGTGGTAAGTCGCCCCATTGGCGCAGTCCACTACAATCTTCAAACTGTTGAGGCTCAGCTCACTGGGGAAAGTGCCTTTGCAGAACTCAATGTAGCGACCAGCAGCATCGACAATGCGGCTCGCACGACCCAGTTCGGCTGATTCCACGCAGGTCAGTGGCTTCTCAAGTTCCAGCTCAATGGCTTCTTCGACTTCATCCGGCAGTTTGGTGCCTTCAGCAGAGAAGAATTTAATGCCGTTGTCATCGAACGGGTTATGCGATGCCGAGATCACAATGCCGGCCTCAGCACGGAAAGTTCGCGTCAGATAAGCAATGGCGGGAGTTGGCATTGGGCCGGTAAAGGCCGCAGACAGGCCTGCCGCGGCAAGTCCCGCTTCCAACGCGGACTCCAGCATATAACCGGAAATACGCGTGTCTTTACCTATCAATACTTTCTTAGAGCCAGAACGTGCCAGCACTTTACCGGCCGCGAAGCCCAGCTTCAGTACAAAGTCAGGTGTAATAGGCGCTTCGCCTACTTTGCCACGGATGCCATCTGTACCGAAATATTTACGATTACTCATGCCTTTATCCTTTTGCTCTCCGTGTCGCTTCGACGACGCGCATCGCTTCGACAGTCTCTTTCACATCATGAACGCGAATAATTTGTGCCCCCTGCATCGCGGCAATCACCGCACAGCTCAGGCTACCGGTCAGGCGCTGTGCCGGACCGACATTTAACAACTGGCCAATCATCGACTTACGCGACATCCCCACCAACAGCGGCAAACCAAAGTGGTGGAAATGGCTGAGTTCGGCCAGCAGTTGATAATTGTGGTTGAGATTCTTACCGAAACCGAAGCCAGGGTCGAGTAACAGATTTTCTTTTTTAATGCCTGCGGCCTCACAGCGCGCAATCTGCGTAGTGAAGTAAGCGTCCACTTCACTCACGATATCGTTATATTCCGGTGCCTGCTGCATAGTCCGCGGCTCACCCTGCATGTGCATCAGGCACACCGGCAGCCCGGTCTCTGCCGCAGCAGCCAATGCACCCGGCTCAGAGAGTGAACGAATGTCATTAATGATGTGAGCACCCACTCGCGCAGATTCACGGATAACTTCTGGTTTAGAGGTATCAACAGAAATCCAGACCTCGAAGCGCTGGGCAATCGCTTCCACCACCGGAATCACACGTGCCAGTTCTTCCTCAACACTCACCTCATCCGCACCGGGTCGCGTTGATTCGCCGCCCACATCGATAATGGTGGCACCAGCATTCACCATCTCATTGGTATGCGTCAGCGCATCCACCAGTGTGTTATGCGTTCCACCATCAGAAAAAGAGTCCGGCGTGACATTCAAAATACCCATCACATGGGGAAACGACAGATCGAGATGGGAATCACGGGCGTACAACTTCATGGCGGAAATCTCCTTGGGAATCACTAAATGTAAAAAACCCCGGACCGGCCGGGGTTTTTGCTGAGGTTAAACGCCTCTTATTTGTCGAGCTGCTCTGACATGGTATTGCCTGGATTCGGCGTACGCGGTTCATCAACCGGACGTGGCGCCTTTGGCGTACCATTGTTGTCTGAAGAGCTGCTGTTGCCGGAGTCATCCCAACCCGCAGGTGGACGAACTTCACGGCGCGCCATCAGGTCATCGATCTGCGGTGCGTCAATGGTTTCATACTTCATCAGCGCATCTTTCATCGCATGAAGGATATCCATATTCTCACCCAACAGAACGCGAGCACGCTGGTAGTTGCTGTCGATCAGGTGTTTAACTTCCTGGTCGATGATACGCGCTGTTTCATCAGACATGTGTTTAGCCTTCGCCACTGAACGGCCCAGGAACACTTCGCCTTCTTCTTCAGCGTACAGCAACGGACCCAATTTCTCGTTGAAGCCCCACTGCGTGACCATGTTGCGTGCCAGGTTGGTCGCCACTTTGATGTCGTTAGACGCACCGGTAGAGACGTGCTCTGCACCATAGATGATCTCTTCAGCAAGACGACCACCGTACAGCGTAGAGATCTGGCTTTCCAGTTTCTGACGGCTGGCGCTGATTGCGTCACCTTCAGGCAGGAAGAAGGTCACACCCAAAGCACGGCCGCGAGGAATAATGGTCACTTTGTGCACCGGATCGTGTTCCGGTACCAGACGACCAATGATCGCATGGCCAGCTTCATGGTAAGCGGTTGATTCTTTTTGCGCTTCCGTCATCACCATGGAGCGACGTTCCGCACCCATCATGATTTTGTCTTTCGCTTTTTCAAACTCAACCATCGAGACCACACGCTTGTTGCCACGTGCAGCAAACAGCGCTGCTTCGTTGACGAGGTTAGCGAGGTCTGCACCCGAGAAGCCCGGCGTACCACGTGCGATGATGGCTGCATCAATGTCGGTTGCCAGCGGCACACGACGCATATGCACTTTCAAAATCTGTTCACGCCCGCGAACGTCTGGCAGACCGACCACAACCTGACGGTCAAAACGACCTGGACGCAGCAGCGCAGGGTCAAGTACGTCTGGACGGTTAGTTGCCGCGATCACGATGATGCCTTCATTACCTTCGAAGCCATCCATTTCGACCAGCATTTGGTTCAGCGTCTGCTCACGTTCATCGTGACCACCGCCCAAACCGGCACCACGCTGACGGCCCACCGCATCGATTTCATCGATGAAGATAATGCACGGCGCCGCTTTCTTCGCTTGTTCGAACATGTCACGCACACGAGATGCACCGACACCGACAAACATTTCGACGAAGTCAGAACCTGAGATGGTAAAGAAAGGTACTTTCGCTTCGCCAGCGATCGCTTTCGCCAGCAACGTTTTACCGGTACCCGGTGGGCCCACCATCAAGACGCCTTTCGGAATCTTACCACCCAGTTTCTGGAAGCGGCTTGGCTCACGCAGATATTCAACCAGTTCACCGACTTCTTCTTTTGCTTCATCACAACCTGCGACATCAGCAAAAGTGGTCTTAATCTGGTCTTCGGTCAGCATGCGGGCTTTACTCTTGCCAAAGGACATCGCGCCTTTGCCACCGCCGCCCTGCATCTGCCGCATAAAGAAGATCCAAACACCAATCAACAGCAGCATTGGGAACCAGGAGATGAAGATGGAAGCCAGCAGGCTTGGCTCTTCTGGTGGTTCGCCAATCACTTTGACGTTTTTGGTCAAGAGGTTATCAAGCAACTTAGGATCGTTGACAGGAATGTAAGTCGTATATTTATTACTGTCTTTTTTGACAACGTTAATCTCACGCCCGTTAATACGTGCCTCGCGGACCTGATCCTGGTTCACTTCCGACAGGAAGGTTGAATAATCAACCCTACGGCCATTCGACTCGCTGGGCCCAAAGCTCTGGAAGACAGACATCAGCACGACCGCGATGACTAACCAGAGAATCAGGTTTTTCGCCATGTCACTCAAGGGATTAACCTCATATTACAACGGTGTTAACAGACAGCGTAGGGTACTATATATCCTTCAGACCTGGAATCGCGGCGCTGATGATTTTACTGCTTTCCACTGAAACTCAGAATTACACATCAGAGTAAACGCAGTTCGCCTTGCTTTGATTCCAGCACCGAGGGCTATAGTTTGCGCCCTGTCGCCACAATATACACTTCACGTGAACGTAAACGAGAAGCGTCTGGCTTACGAATTTTCACTTTCGTAAATAGGGAGCGAATTTCCCGCAGGTATTCCTCGAAGCCATCTCCCTGAAACACTTTCACTACAAAACTGCCGCCAGGTGCCAGGATATCTCGACACATTTCCAGCGCCAACTCTACCAAATACATTGATCGTGGAATATCAACCGCAGGTGTACCGCTCATGTTCGGTGCCATGTCAGACATGACAACTTGCACCTTTTGGTCACCGACACGTTCCAGCAAAGCGTTTAACACCGCTTCTTCACGAAAATCACCCTGCAAAAAATCGACACCGACGATAGGGTCCATCGGCAGCAAATCGCAAGCAATGATACGACCATTCGATCCAATCTGTTGTACCGCATATTGCGACCAACCGCCGGGTGCAGCACCTAGATCTACCACTGTCATGCCGGGTTTGAAAAGCTTGTCACCCTGCTGAATTTCATCAAGTTTAAACCAGGCGCGCGAACGCAACCCCTTTTTCTGTGCCTGCAGCACATATTTATCGCTAAAGTGTTCCTGTAGCCAGCGACTGGAACTGGCCGAACGCTTTTTACCCGTCATAATTTTTCCAGTTAAATCTTCATCGTAGCGATAAATCAGTCCGCAATGGGTTGCGTTGATTTGGCGATATACACGAGATGGCGGTAGAATGAACCGTTTTCAATCCCTGAGTAAGTAAAAAATACGATGAATCTGAGTACCAAACAAAAACAGCACCTGAAAGGCCTGGCCCATCCCCTTAAGCCCGTTGTCATGCTGGGCGGTAATGGCCTGACCGAAGGCGTGCTCGCCGAAATCGAACTGGCGCTCGAGCATCACGAATTGATCAAGGTAAAAATTGCCTCGGAAGATCGTGAGACCAAGCAGCTGATCGTTGACGCAATCGTACGTGAAACTAAAGCGTGTAACGTACAGGTCATCGGCAATACGCTGGTGCTGTATCGCCCTGCAAAAGAGCGCAAAATTACTCTGCCACGTTAATGAAGCCGTAAGGCTGCCATAACGGGCAGAGAAAGTGCCATGCTCCTGCATGGGATAAAAGGCCGCGATGCGGCCTTTTTCCTTTCTTTACAATATGCGGCTACACATTTCAAAGCGTAGCAATATCTTAAAGGTATTCCACCTTTAAGACTTCATATTCCACATCGCCACCCGGTGTCTTCACGATCGCGACGTCATCCGCTTCTTTTCCCACCAAACCCCGCGCCATTGGCGAGTTCACTGAGATGAGATTCTGCTTAAAGTCAGCCTCGTCATCACCCACGATGCGGTAGGTAAATTCTTCGTCGGTATCGACATTCAACACCGTGACCGTCGCACCGAAAATCACACGGCCGGTTTTTGGCATGGCAGTCACATCAATGACCTGTGCATTAGAGAGTTTGGCTTCAATCTCCTGAATGCGCCCTTCACAAAAGCCCTGCTCTTCGCGTGCTGCGTGGTATTCGGCATTCTCTTTCAAATCGCCGTGCTCACGGGCTTCGGCGATGGAGGCGATAATGCGCGGACGCTTAACGGACTTCAGTTCGTTAAGCTCTTCGCGCAGCTTCTCAGCGCCTTTCAACGTCATCGGAATCTGATTCATTTTGGCTCCTCGTCATCTGTCCTGGTTAACGGCGTCATCCTGACCGGTGACAGCAGAAAACAGCTTCTGCGGCGCGTTACCTCTTTTCACAAGCAAAAGAAGCCTGACCCGGAAAGCTTTCCGGGTCAGGTTCGGTTTTGCATTTTGATACGTATTTTACCCCAGAGTTCCCTGTGGGTCATCGTTTACTTTGCACCGCCTCGGGACGTAGTATTGACGCCTTCACCCGCTAGTTACCGCGAGATTATGCGATTTTCACGACTTGTTACCGGATTAACCTGTGCGTTTATGCTGCAGGCACAAGCAGCCCCCGTTGAAGAATACATGCAGTATTTGCCAGACGGCGCAAACCTGGCGCTGATGGTACAAAAAGTGGGCGCATCAACCCCGATAATCGACTATCACGGCAAACAGATGGCACTGCCAGCCAGTACCATGAAGGTGATTACCGCGCTGGCCGCATTGCTGGAACTGGGACCGGACTTCCGTTTCCAGACCACCATGGAAACCAAAGGCGCGGTCAGTGATGGCACGCTGAATGGCGATTTAGTCGCGCGTTTTGGCGGCGATCCGACGCTCAGTCGACAGGATCTGCGCAACATGGTCGCTGCGCTGAAAAAACAGGGCATTAACCATATTAAAGGCAATCTGGTCATCGATACGTCGGTGTTTGCCAGCCACGATATGGCACCTGGTTGGCCGTGGAATGACCTGACGCAGTGCTTCAGTGCCCCGCCAGGCGCCGCGATTGTCGATAAAAACTGCTTCTCGGTCTCGCTCTACAGCGCCAATACGCCGGGCGAAAATGCCTTTGTACGTATCGCTTCTTATTACCCGGCACACATGTTTAGCCAGGTGCGCACCATCGGCCGTAACAGCGGTGATGGGCAGTACTGTGAGCTGGATGTCGTGCCTGGCGAGCTTAATCGCTATACCCTGACAGGTTGTATGCGTCAGCGTGCCGAGCCACTGCCGTTGGCCTTCGCCGTGCAGGATGGAGCCGCATGGGCAGGAGAAATCCTCAAAGCTGAGCTGCGTGCCGCGGATATCGATTACAGCGGCCATTTAGTTCGACAGCCGTTGGTCACCGCACCCGGTACCGTGCTGGCGTCAACGCAATCTGCACCGCTGCACAATCTGTTGCACACCATGCTGAAGAAATCAGACAACATGATTGCCGATACCGTGTTCCGCACTATTGGGCATCACTATTTCAACGTTCCTGGCACCTTCCGCGCCGGTTCTGATGCGGTACGCCGTATCCTGCGCGAAAAAGCCGGCGTTGATCTGGGCAACAGTATTCAGGTCGATGGTTCGGGTTTATCGCGCCACGATTTGATCGCGCCCGACACCATGATGCAGGTGTTGCAGTACATCGCGAAAAACGATTCGACGCTGAACTATATTTCGATGCTGCCACTGGCAGGCTACGACGGCACCCTGCAGTATCGCGGTGGTTTGCATGAAGCGGGGCTGGATGGCAAAGTCTCAGCCAAAACCGGTTCGCTACAGGGCGTCTATAATCTGGCTGGATTTATTACCACCTCCAGCGGTGCACGCGTGGCCTTTGTGCAGTATCTTTCTGGCTATGCCGTGCCGCCGGAAGATCAGAAAACGCGGCGCATTCCTCTGGTACGCTTTGAAAGCCGCCTCTACTCGGATATCAACAAAAACAACTAATGAAACTGCTGATTGTTGAAGATGACGCGCTGTTGCAATCGGGCCTGGCTCAGGCCCTTAGCGCACAAGGATACGCCGTTGACTGCGCCAGTACGGCGGCAGAAAGCAACGCGTTTCTCCGCAGTGGCCAGTACAGCCTGATCGTGTTGGATCTGGGTTTGCCGGATCGCGATGGTGCCACACTGCTGCGGCAATGGCGGCGCGAAGGCATCAATGTACCGGTGCTGATCCTCACCGCCCGCGACGCGCTAGAAGATCGGGTTGATGGCCTGGATGCCGGTGCCGATGATTACCTGGTGAAACCTTTTGCCCTGGTGGAGTTGCAGGCGCGCGTACGTGCGCTGATTCGTCGCTTCCAGGGGCACAGTGACAACCTGCTGCAACAGGGGGATCTCACTCTGAACCTCAGTTCACAACAGGTGCTGCTGGAAGAACGTCCTCTGGAGATCACGCCAAAAGAGTTCGCGCTGCTGACCCGTTTATTGATGCGCGTGGGGCAAAACGTACATCGTGAAACGCTGCAGCAGGATCTTTACAGCTGGAATGACGATCCCGGATCCAACACTCTGGAAGTTCACATTCACAATTTACGTCGCAAACTCGGGAAAGATCGTATTAAAACCGTACGCGGCGTGGGTTACCGTCTGGAAGTGCGCGAATGAATAGCATGCGTCAGCGGTTACTGATTATGCTGGCGCTGATTCTCCTCACCTGCCAGGTGATGAGCGCCATCTGGTTGTGGCATGAGAGCCGTGAACAAATCAGCTTCCTGGTGAATGAAACCCTCTCAGCGCAGGCGCGTAACGACCGCGTCGAGAACGAAATCCGCGAAGCCATCGCCTCGCTGCTGTTGCCCTCGCTGGTGATGATTGCGCTGACGCTGCTGCTCTCGTTCTGGGCCATCAACTGGATTATTCGCCCGCTGCGTTTGCTGCAGGACAGTCTCGCCCATCGATCTGCCGATAATCTCACGCCGCTGCCCATCTATTCCGAGATGGATGAGATCGTTGCGGTGACCTCATCGATCAATCAGCTGTTCTCACGGCTGGATCACACGCTCCAGCAGGAGCGGCTGTTTACCGCCGATGCCGCACATGAACTGCGCACGCCCCTGGCGGGTTTACGCCTCCATCTGGAGTTGTTACATCAGCAGAAGGTGCCACAAAGTGACATGCTGATTGAGCGAATCGACCAACTGATGCACACCGTTGAACAGTTGCTGATGCTGTCACGCGCCGGACAGGCGCTGGCCGGTGGCCACTATCAACTGTTGCAGTGGCAAAAGGACATTATGCAGCCGCTGCAACCCGAAATGGCCGAGCTGTATGAGCAGCGCCAGCAAACTCTGCTCTGGCCGCAAGGCAAAGATATTCCGCAGCAGGGAGAAGCCGTGTTGCTGCGCCTGATGTTGCGTAATTTGCTGGAAAACGCTTCGCGCTACAGCCCGGAGGGCAGCGAGGTTAAGGTGAAAATGCAGCAAGACAAGCAGCAGGTGATTATCGAAGTCTGGGATCAGGGGCCGGGTATTGATGCCGATGCAGCGGAAGAGTTGACGCAGGCCTTTCGTCGTCGCGACCAGCGCTATGGCGGCAGTGGCCTGGGCCTGAATATCGTGTTGCGTATCGTGCAGATGCACCGTGGCAGACTGGAGTTGGTGAATCGTCAAGACAGCAGCGGGCTGATTGCCCGCTGCTATTTACCGCATCAACTGCTTTAGAAGTGGGTATTCAGGCCGACGTAATAGGTACGGCCTGATTCGTTGTAGGTATTGGCACCCGCACCGTACAGGTAAGCGCCTGTGGTGGCGTTACCGGTGGTTTGCGCATTACCTTCGCGGAAGTGACGCTTATCAAACAGGTTGTCGATACCCAAGGTCACGCTGGCGTACTTGTTGATATCGTAAGTGCCGCTCAAGCCGATAATCGAGTAAGGCGCGACTTTATCGGTTGCACTGCCCGTCACCGGTTGGCCTTTGTAGTCATACTTCTTCGGCGTCTGCGTACCGTACCAGGTCAGGGTGGTTTGCAGCGACAGATCCTGCGTGGCTTGCCAGCTCAGCGTCGAGTTCAGGGTGTATTCCGGGATCACCGACAGACGATCGCCGGTTTCCTTGTTTTTACTCTGCAGCATGTAGGTGAAGTTGTTATTCCACATCACGCTATCAGAGAACGGCACGTTAACGGTACCTTCCAGCCCTTCGACGACCGCTTTCGGCACGTTTTCCCACTTGTAGATATCTGTGGTGCCGTTCGAGGCTTTACCCACTGGCGCGTAACCCGCTTCAATCTTGTTGCGGTAATCGTTACGGAACCAGGTCAGACCGGCCTGATAACCCTCGTGTTTCCACTCCAGCCCAATCTCTTTGTTGAAACTGTTTTCGGCTTTCAGGTCTGGGTTACCCTGCAAATAACAGGCACCGGTACTGGCTGCACAACCCTGACCGTTGCTGTATAGCAGGTAGTTCGGGTTGGTCTGGTACAAGCTTGGCGCTTTGTACGCCAGGCCAGCACCCATCTTCAGCGTGAAGTCATCACCTAAACCTTGCGACAGGTTCAGAGACGGGCTCCAGTTATTGCCGACGATCGAGTGATGATCGAAGCGCAGGCTTGGCGTCAGCATGGTGCTGTCAGTCAGCTCCATGTTGTCTTCTGCAAACAGCGAGAAGATTTCCGCCTGCGAATACGGGCTACGGCCGGTATTTGACACGCCCGGCACGGAGCCATAGCTCGCTGTCTGAGTGGTGGAAGAAGGATCCTTCATGCTCTGCTGGTTCCATTCAGTCCCCAGCGTAGCAGTCTGATTAATCAACCACTCAAACGGAATGCTGACTTCACTGTGCAGCAAGATGTCGTCTAACTGAATGGTATTGAAACCATCGTTAGAGAAGATGCCCTCGGTGCCGCCCGCCAGACCTTCGTTAATGCGGGTGTTACGGGTTTTCTCGTAACGCGCATAGGTATTGGTGCTGACACCGTTATCCCACGCACCCGTCCATTTCAACGAGATATTCTGACGATACAGGCGGTTGGTTTCATCGCCGTACAGGCTCTTCACCAGCGCGCTGGTGTTGGTGTTTTGGGTATCGCCCGCGTACAGGTTGCCCTGACGGCTATAACCCGCTTGCAGCTCCAGGGTTTGCATCGGAGCAAACGTCCAGCTCAGCAAGGCGTTGATATCTTTGTTCACCGACCCTTCACGGCCCGATGGATAGCTACCCGCATACGAACCGGTACGATCGGCAGCGTGGCCTTCGTTGATGTCGTAGGCATCGGCCTGAGTTTTGGCTAAGCCACCGTACAGACGGAAGTTAACATCGTCACCCAGCGGCCCTTCAAGGCTAAAGTTAGTGCGCTTGGTCGACCCTTCTGATTTATGCTCAGGCGCATTGAGGTAGGTGTTCCAGGAACCGTGCCACTGCTGGTCAGTGTATTTTTTGGTGATGATATTCACCACGCCACCCGCAGCGCCGTTACCGTAGCGCACCGCAGCCGGACCGCGAATCACGTCAATGTGGTCGATCATCTCCGGTGGCACCCAGTTGGTGTCACCGCGCGTATCACGCTCGCCACGCCAGCCTAAACGCACCGAGTTGCGGCTGGTGATCGGCATGCCATCCACCATAATCAGGGTGTTTTCCGGCCCCATGCCGCGAATGTCAATCTGACGATTGTTACCGCGCTGGCCGCTGGTGGAGTTACCGGTGAGGTTCACGCCTGGCATGGTGCGAATGATTTCTGAGACATCACGCGCTGGCGGATGCTTTTTAATTTCATCGGCGGTGATGGTCGACACGCCAGGTGCCTGCAAGTTTTGCTGCTGAGCCGTCACCATTAGGGTGCCGCCGTTCATGGATTCGGCGTCGGCGGTAGATTGGCTGCTGGTCGTCTTGCTGGAAGTGTCTGCTGCCCAAGCGCTGCCGGAGAGCAGTGAGGCGCTGAGCCCCAGTTCAATCAAAATAGCTAATGATAGTTTTGAGTAACGCGTCATTTTTTTCATTCCTGGATGGCCAGTAAAAATCTCGTTGGATTCTTGACTGGCGAGCCGGTGAGAATATCCCTGTCCTAATCGCGCCGAGTTCCAGTCCTGGCAGTGCTATCCGTTGCATAACCTTCCAGGAAGGAAAGAGCCAGGCGGAACGCGCGTGCTCTTTTTGAGCGGAAACACCCTATTGCAAATGCAAATAGTTATCAATAGTATTAATTATTAATCTTATGTAAATCTTCCCCTACACAGTAACTGGCAGCCCCTATGACCTGGCGAAATGATGTAACCGGTAGCGAAGCCTGGTGGCAGGAGCAACAATCTCAAGGTATTCCACGTATCGAGCCACAACCGGATGGCACCTGTCTGGTGACCTTCTTCTGGCGCGATCCGCAAGGCAGTGAAAAAGCATCGAACACACAACGCGTGTGGATCAACATCACCGGCGTGACCGATCATCACCAAAAGCGACCACCGCAATCACTGGTACGCGTGACAGGCAGTGATGTGTGGTACTGGCAAACCACGCTTCCAGCTAACTGGCGCGGCAGCTACTGCCTGATGCCCGATGAGCATGCCACGGATTTCTCCGGCGAAGCCGACATGTACAACCTGCGCAACTGGTGGCGGGAAAAATTCCCCACGGCGAAGGCCGATCCGCTGAATAAACTGCGTGGCTGGGCGGGTGGACGCGGAATGGGCGTTTCTCCGCTGCACTTGCCGCAGGCACCCAATCAGCAAATCTGGCAATCGGTGGACGATGGCAGCGCGCCTGAGATATCTCTGCAGCAATATCAGTGGGATAGCGCACTGTTAGGCAACAGCCGTAAGGTCTGGATTTACACAACCGGCGCGTCAGAGCCCGCACAACGCCCGCTGGCGATCCTGCTGGATGGGCAATTCTGGGCCAACCAAATGCCGATTGCTGGCCCGCTGCAGCAGCTCACAGACAGCGGCAAATTGCCCGCCGCGGTCTATCTGTTTATCGACATCATTGACCGCGAACACCGCAGCCGGGAATTGCCCTGCAACCCGCAATTCTGGCAGGCCATGCAGCAGGAGTTACTGCCACAGGTCGCGGCATGGGCGCCGTATCGCCAGCAGGCAGACAGCACGCTGGTGGCCGGACAAAGCTTCGGTGGGCTGGCATCGGTTTTCGCCGCCCTGCATTTCCCGGAGACTTTCGGCAACGCGCTGAGCCTCTCCGGGTCGTTCTGGTGGCCGGAACGTGGCAATCCGCACGGCTGGCTGTTACAGGCATTAGATGGCGGCTTAGCGCCTCAATACCCGCTGCGTTTCTGGCTGGAAGCCGGCAAACGAGAAGGCCTGATTCTGCAAGCCAATCAACAATTAGAACAACAACTTACTGCTGCCGGTTACCAGGTGAATTACCAACCGGTTGAGGGTGGTCACGACGCGCTATGTTGGCGCGGTGGGCTGCTCGACGGTCTGCAAGCTCTGTGGCGCAATCCGACTTAAATTTCCTCACTCAGGACGCAAACCGGAGCAACGATGTCTGAATCTCTGATGAACAAAACCATGACTGACCAACACACTCTGCCTCTGGTGGCGGCACAGCCCGGCATCTGGATTGCCGATCAGCTGACCCAACACCACAACGCCTATGCCGTGGCGCACTTTGTTGAATTACAGGGTGCGATTAACAGCGCCTTGTTAGCACAAGCCATCGTGGCAGGCATGCAGGAAGCCGATACGCTCAACATGGCGTTTGGTGAAGTCGAGGGGGAAGCACTGCAATGGGCACAGCCGCAAACGTTCAGCGCACCGCAGATTGTGGATTTGCGCGATGAAGCCGATGCTGCCGCCAAAGCCCGCGCATTAATGCGTGAAGATATGAACGGTGATTTACGCGTGTTGAGCGGGGCTAAACTCTGGCATCACTGCCTTTATCGCATTGGCGATCAGCACTGGTTCTGGTATCAGCGCTACCATCATTTGGTGGTGGATGGTTTCAGCTTTACCGCCATCACGCGCCGCATTGCCAACCTCTACAGCGCCGCCGTTCAGCAACAGGATGCCGAACCCACCCCGTTTATTCCGTTTAGCGAAGTGGTGGAAGAGTATCAGCGCTATCAGGAATCCTCATCCTTCACGCGTGACCGCGATTTCTGGCGGGAAAAAGGGGCCGCACTGCCCTCACCCGCTTCCCTGTCGCCGTTACCACTGGCCGGGCAAAGCGCCACCACCGATATCCTGCGTCATAGCGTCACGCTCGATCGCGCCACGTTTCAGACCTTGATCAACCAGCATCCGCAATCCAGCGCCGCTGATTTAGCCTTTGCCCTGGTTGCGCTGTGGCTCGCGCGACTCAGTGGTCAGAACGACTTCGCCGCCGGCTTCATCTTTATGCGACGCATTGGTTCTGCCGCACTGTGCGCTACGGGCCCGGTGATCAATGTGCTGCCGATGGCGGTGCACTACGATCCCACTCAACCGATCTCTGCGCTGGCAGCGCAGCTGGCGGGTGAAGTGAAGAAAATGCGCCGCCACCAGCGCTATGATGCCGAACAGGTACAGCGTGACCTCGGCCGATTGGGCGATGGCGATCCGCTGTACGGCCCAGTGATCAACCTCAAGATGTTTGATTACCAACTCGATTTTGCCGGCGTTGAGGGGATAACGCATCAGTTGGCCTCTGGCCCGGTACGCGATCTGGAGATCGCTATCTATATCAGTGAACAGGGTGAACTGACGCTGGAGCTGCTGGCCAATGCGCAACGTTACAGCGAATCCACGCTGCACCGTCATACCAGCCGCTTTGACCTGCTGCTGAAGCAGCTTGCCGAGCAACCGCAGCGCCCGTTGGGTGAACTTGATCTGCTGACCGTCGAAGAACATGCGCAAATTGCTGGCATCAACCAGACGGCACATCCTGTCCCCGCAGAAACCCTGGCTTCGTTGCTGGCACAACAGGTTGAGCGCACGCCGGATGCACCGGCGTTGGCGGATGCCGTGCATCAACTTAGCTACCGCGAAATGCAGCAGCAACTGTTCGCGCTGGCAGACGATCTGCGTGCCGCCGGTGTACAGCGCGGCGATATCGTGGCGGTGGCACTGCCGCGTTCGGTGCAGCTTTCATTGGCGCTTCAGGCAATTGTTTCGCTGGGTGCGGCCTATCTGCCACTTGATACCGGCTATCCTGACGAACGTTTACAGCTGATGCTGGAAGACGCCGCACCGAAAACCTTGATCACCTCAGCGGAACTCAGCGCACGTTTCCAGGCCATCGCCACGGTTAACCAGCTGCATTTTGATGCGCTCTACGCCCACACGGATGCTCCGCAACCTGCCAGTGCGCCGACACCGCAGGATGGGGCTTACATCATCTACACCTCCGGTTCAACGGGCCGTCCAAAAGGCGTACTGGTGGGGCATGAGGCCATCGTCAATCGCCTGTTGTGGATGCAGGATTGCTATCCGCTGCAAGCCGACGACGTAGTGCTACAGAAAACGCCGAGTAGCTTTGATGTCTCCGTATGGGAGTTCTTCTGGCCGCTGCTGGTCGGCGCGCAGTTGGTGATGGCTCCGCCGGAGGCGCACCGCGATCCTGAAGCGCTGCAGCAACTGTTTGCCCGCTACAAAGTCACCACCACGCATTTCGTACCCTCGATGCTGGCGGCCTTTGTCGCGGCCCTGGATACACCGGCCGCCATCGCCTGCTGCACCAGCTTGCGTAATGTTTTCTGCAGTGGTGAAGCCCTGCCGACCGATCTGTCACGCGAGTGGGAAAAGCTGACGCATGTACCGCTGCACAACCTGTATGGCCCAACCGAAGCAGCGGTGGATGTCAGCTGGTATCCGGCCTTTGGTGAGGCGCTGGCGGCAGTAGAAGGTGCCAGCGTGCCAATTGGTTTCCCGGTGTGGAATACCGGATTGCGTATTCTCGACGCACGCATGCAGCCAGTGCCACCGGGTGTCGCCGGTGATCTTTACCTCACTGGCGTGCAGTTAGCGCATGGCTATCTCGGCCGTCCAGATCTGACAGCCAGCCGCTTTATCGCCGACCCTTTTGCCACAGGTGAGCGTATGTACCTCACTGGCGATGTCGCTCGTTGGCTGGATAACGGCGCAGTGGAATACCTCGGCCGCAGCGATGATCAGCTGAAGATTCGCGGTCAGCGCATCGAACTTAATGAAATCGACCATGTGTTGAGTGCTCAGCCCGGCATTGAGCAGGCGGTGACGCATGCCGTGGTGTTGGGGGGCAGCGCGGCGCAAGGCGGTGATGCGCGTCAGTTGGTGGGGTATGTGATTGCGGCGCAGCCTGTTGATGGTGAAGCACTGCGCGAAGCGTTGGCGCAACGTCTGCCCGCCCATATGGTGCCGGTGGCGATTGTGCAGCTGGATGCCTTCCCGCTCAGCAGCAACGGAAAACTGGATCGCAAAGCGCTGCCGCTACCGCAAAATGCGGCAGAGAACGTGGGACGTGAACCGCATGCCGGATTAGAAACCCAGCTGGCGCAAGCCTTCTGCCAGCTGCTGGCACGCGATAGCGTCAGCGCGCAGGATGATTTCTTTGCCCTGGGCGGACACTCATTGCTGGCCATGCGCCTGGCCGCACAGCTGCGCCGTGAACTGCAACAGCCGGTATCGGTGGGGCAGATTATGGTGGCCTCAACCGTAGAGAAACTGGCGCGTTTGCTCAGCGATGCGCATTCGCATCAGCAGGCGGGTTTTGAAGCCGTGCTGCCACTGCGTCAGAGCAACGGACCAACGCTGTTCTGTTTCCATCCGGCATCCGGCTTTGCCTGGCAGTTTAGTATTCTGCAACGCTATCTTGATCAGCGCTGGTCGCTGGTGGGGATTCAGTCACCGGATACCGAAAGCCCGTTGAACCAGAGCGCGCATCTCGACGACGTATGTGAAGCCCACCTGCGCACGCTTCGTGAGGTGCAACCGCACGGACCTTACTATTTCCTGGGCTATTCTCTGGGCGGAACCCTGGCACAAGGCATCGCTGCACGTCTTGAAGCAGCGGGTGAAGAGGTGGCCTTCCTCGGCCTGCTCGACACCTGGCCGCCGGAAACGCAGAACTGGGATGAAAAACGCGGCGAAAATGTGCTTGATCCGGCCGTGCTGGACGAGGTGAATCGCGAGCGTGAGCAGTTTATTGCGGCACAGCGCCATCAGGCTGGGGAAGAGATGCGCGCGATGTTCGATACCATCGAAGCCAACTACGCCAGTTCAGTTCGCCTGCTGGCGACTGCGCGCAGTGCCCGTTTCAACGGTCGTGCCACGCTGTTCCTGGCTGAAAAAACGCAGCAGCCAGGCCAGGATGCACGTCGCGCCTGGGCACCGTATGTGGGTGAACTCGACGTATGGCCAATGGATTGTGCGCATGTGGAGATTATTTCGCCGCAGATGTTTGAGCAGATCGGGCCATTGTTACAGCGGATTTTGGAGTAATTGGCACCAGGTGCGCATCAATGCGCACCCTACATCGTAGGGGCGGCATTGATGCCGCCCTGATTACCTGCCCCGCCCCAGCGGCACAATCATCGGCGTATGCGCCACCGGATCGTCCACAATCACGCAGCGCAAACCATACACCTGCTCAATCAATGCGGGTGTGACAATCTCCGCTGGCTTACCTTCGGCGATAATCTTGCCGTGGCGCATGGCGATCAAATGCGTGGCATAACGACAGGCGTGGTTCAGGTCGTGTAACACCACCACCAGCGTACGACCATGCTGCTGATTCAACTCCTGCATCAACTCCAGCAGCTCGATCTGATGGGTGATATCCAGCCAGGTGGTCGGCTCATCGAGCAGCAGCAGTGGCGTCTGCTGTGCCAGCACCATGGCAATCCACACACGCTGGCGCTGCCCACCGGATAAGGTATCCACCGGCTGCAGCGCCAGATCGGCGACGCCGGTGGCGCGCATCGCCTGCTGTACCGCCTCTTCATCTTCAGTCCGCCAGCGACCAAACAGCGGTTGGTGCGGATAGCGTCCACGCGCCACCAACTCCGTCACACTGATGCCCGCAGGCGCATTGGAACTCTGCGGCAGCAGCCCCAGCCGACGAGCCACCTCTTTGGTGGGGTAGCGCGCAATCGCCTCACCGTCTAAATACACTTCGCCTTTTAGCGGAGCATTGAGACGGCTTAACGTACGTAATAACGTCGATTTACCACAGGCATTGGGGCCGATAATCACCGTCAGCTCCCCTTCCGGGATCGCCACCGACAAATTTTCCGCCACCACTTTTTTGTCATAACCGAGCGTCAGGCCTTCGCCATACAGACGTGAAGGAATATCGATCATTGGCGTCGCGCCTCCCGCACCAGTAACGCAATCAGATAGAGTCCACCCAGGCTGACGGTGATCACGCCAACCGGTAATTGATAAGGCAGGAACAGATGCTGTGCGGCAAAATCTGCGGCAATCAGCAGCAATGCCCCACACAGTGATGCCAGCAGCAAAGCACCTTTCTCACCGCCGCCCAGTCGGCGTGCAATCTGCGGGGCCAGTAACGCCACAAAGGAGATCGGCCCCACCAGCGCCGTTGACGCTGCCGTCAACACCACGCCAATCAGCATCAACCACATGCGGCTGCGCTCGACGGGCACGCCGAGGGCGCTGGCTGTGTCATCGCCCATCTCCAGCAGGCGCATCCGCCGCGTCAGAAACGCCATCAACAACAATGACAACAACAGCACCGCAATCACCGGCGGGGTTTTTGCCCAGGTGATGCCGTTCAGCGAACCCGCGCTCCATAAACCGGCACTCAGCGCCGATTCCAGTGAGGCACTGATAATGAGCCAGGCATTGAGCGCCATCAGTAACGCGCGCACGCTAATGCCAACAATAATCAGGCGGAAGGTTTCAACACCGTTGCGCCAGGCAAACAGGTACACCAGCGCCGCAGTTCCAACCCCGCCCACCAGCGCGGCGCCGGTCATGGCCGCGATGCCCTGATTGAACAGCACCAATGCCACCAATACGCCGCTGTAGGCACCGGTGTTAAAGCCCAGAATATCCGGGCTGCCGAGGGGATTGCGCAGTAAAGACTGGAAAATGGCGCCGCTCACCCCGAGGGCTGCGCCAATCAGCAGCGCCATCAGCACGCGCGGCAGTCGCCACTCCAGCACGATCAGCTTAACGTTACTGGCCCCTTCCCCCAGCAGCACCTGCCAGAACTGTTCTGCGCCAATCGGCAATGCGCCGCGCGTCATTGCCAGATAAGCCAGCAGCAAGCAGGTCAAGGTCAGCCATGTGGTGTGCAGCAGAACACGGCGCGTCATAGGCCACCTCGACCGAGTTGACGACGTACCAGCACAATCAGCACGGGAGCGCCCAGCATCGCGGTGACAATTGAGACACGCAGTTCACCTGCAACCAGCAGGCGGCCCAGAATATCCGCCGCCAGCAGCAGAATCGGGGTGATGATCGCGGTGGCCGGCAGCATCCAGCGGTGATCGTTACCCACCAGCCAGCGTGCAAAATGCGGTGTCATCAGACCGATAAAAGCAATCGGGCCCACCGCTGCCGTTGCCGCTCCACACAGGAGGGCGATCGCCAGCAACCCCAGCAGCTGCGTACGTGCCACGCGCGTTCCGAGCGCCGTTGCCATATCGCCGCCCATGCTCAAACTGTTCAGCGCCTGCGACAGGCAAAACGCTATCACGCTTCCGATGAGCACCGCCGGAAACAAGGTGCGCAGCACCTCAAAGTTGCGAATATCCAGTGAGCCGCTGTGCCAGAAACGCAGATGGTCATAAATATCAGGATTGAGGAGCGACAGGCCCGATGTCAGGCCATCCAGCACCGCGCCCAGCGCCACGCCCGCTAGCGTCAGGCGCACTGGGTTGACGCGGCCACCGCCAATCGCACCGGTCATCGCCACCAGCAGCGAGGCCAGTAACGCGCCGGCAAAAGCAAAACCGAGCCAGTCGAGCGGCGAATCGGCGCCAAACAGCGCAATGCCAATCACCACGGCAAATCCGGCACCGGCATTCACCCCAAGAATGCCGGGATCGGCCAATGGATTACGCGTCAGGCTTTGCATCAAGGCCCCCGCCAACCCAAGCGCCACCCCTGCGAGTAGCCCAGCCAGCGTTCGCGGCAAGCGCGCGTCGCGCACAATCACACACTCTGCGCTGTTACAGCTGGAGGTCAGCGAATGATAGACATCGGCAAGCGGTATTGATTTGGCCCCCAGCATTAAGCTGAGCGCGATGAGGAGCATGAGCAGAATCCCTGAGCCTGCTAATGCATGGAACTGGCGCATCGTTCTAAACCTTCACTGTTCAACGTCGTCGCATACGCAACGCAATTTGATAATGGTTATCGTTATTACTCGCGTTCGCCTATGTTACCATGACTCGCCTCGCGGACGATGAGGAAAATTGGTGCAAAAAGGCGAACATATGAACAAATCCTCCCACTTTATTGATCTCTCCTTGCTGAAAACCCATGCGGCATTTCGCGCGGTGTTTATCGCTCGATTTATCTCGATTGTTGCATTGGGGATGCTGGCCGTCGCAGTGCCGGTGCAAATTCAGCACATGACGCAATCACCGCTGTTGGTAGGATTAGCGGTGACGCTGGCCGCCTCGGGGATGTTTATCGGTCTGTTAACCGGTGGCGTGCTCGCCGATCGTTACGAACGTAAAAAGCTGATACTGATTGCCCGTTCAACCTGCGGTTTAGGTTTCATCGCCCTGGCGATAAATGCCGCGCTGCCGCAGCCGTCGTTGATGGCGGTTTATCTGCTGGGATTCTGGGATGGCTTCTTCGGCGCCATTGGCGTCACCGCCCTGCTGGCAGCCACACCTGCGCTGGTCGGTCGTGAAAACATTATGCAGGCTGGGGCGATCACCATGTTGACGGTCCGCTTTGGTTCGATTCTCTCGCCTGCGATTGCTGGACTGGTGATCGCGCACGGTGGCGTGGTGTGGAACTACGGCTTAGCCGCGTTCGGCACGCTGTTAACCGTGTTAACGCTGTTAAAGCTGCCGCAGTTAGCGCCGCCGCCGCAACCACGTGAGCATCCGTTGAGGTCACTCGCTGCAGGCATACAGTTCCTGTTTGCCAGCCCGATAGTCGGCATGGTGGCATTGATTGGTGCGCTGGTCACGCTCGCCAGTGCAATACGCGTGCTCTATCCAGCATTGGCTCCTCACTGGTCAGTAAGCGCCAACCAACTTGGTATGCTCTATGCCGCTGTGCCTCTCGGAGCCGCGATTGGCGCGTTGACCAGTGGCAAACTCAAGCATGCCGCCCGACCGGGACAGCTGGTGCTGGGGAGTGCAGTGGCGGCGTTTATCGCGCTGGGATTATTCAGCCTGATGCCCAACTTACTGCTGGCGCTGCTGTGTCTGGTGGCCTTTGGATATTTCAGCGCCATTAACAGTTTGGTGCAGTACGCGATGATCCAGGTGCTGACGCCAGATCACTTATTGGGGCGTATTAACGGACTGTGGACGGCACAAAACGTCACCGGAGATGCAATTGGCGCGGCAATGATTGGTGCGATGGGATCATGGTTACTGCCGCCCCAGGCTGCCGCAGTGTTTGGTTTTGCGGCAGCGCTGCTGGGCATCATGATGTGGTTGATGATGGGGCGGTTGCGTCGTTACCACGCGCCAGCCCCGGAGCTGGCGCAACCCTCATCATGATTTAACGAACAGTTTTTCCAGACGCGCCAGCAGATTGCTGGCGCTGTAGTAATCCAGACGGAACGAATCGACACCCAGCGGGAAGACCTGTTTCTGCGTCACCGCTGAATTTTGCGCCAGGAACGGATTACTCAGCACTGACTGCGTGGTTTTCTCGTCAGCGGCGAACAGCAGGAACGTCTTGCCCGTCAGACCGCTGCCCACGTTTTCGCCCGACAACTGAATGATGTCTTTACGCTGGCCCATGCTGTGGCCCTGTTGAACGGAGGCAGGCGGTTCGGCGAGGGTGAAACCCAGCTGTTCTAACAGCTTGCCCTGTGCCGATTCTGCGGTCCATACGTTGACGGCACGACCATCGCCGTTCCACACCATCGCAGAGACCGGTTGTGGCGGCAACGTGATGGCTTTTTTTAAGGCCGCTTCACGGTCGTCAAACGCTTTAACACGCTGTGCGGCTTGCGCTTCATGGCCGGTCGCCTGGCCAAGCAGCGTCACCACATCCTGCCAGCTTTTGTCGTCGTAATTGACTACCAGAGTGGGGGCGATAGCAGAGAGCTGGCTGGCAAGTTTGATCGCCGAGTCGTTGCCGGTCGCGCTGACCAGAATCAGATCCGGCGCTTCAGCCGCCACGGCTTCGGCGCTGGGTTCACCAATATAGAGACGTTTAAGATGGCGCTGTTTCGCCACATCGCCCCACTGGCGGAAAAAACCCTGATCGTCAGCAAGACGGCTGTTGGGAGCGGTCGCGCCGGAGGCAATAACCGGTGCATCAATCGCCAGCAATGAACCCGTCAAAGTGACGCTGGTGGACACAATGCGCTGCGGTGCTTTGCTGATGGTCACGGGACCATTCGCTCCCTGAAGGGTACGCGGCCAGCCCTGCTCGGCCTGTGCCAATCCGCTAAACGCCTGGAAAACAAAAATCAGGGCCGAGAGGCCCCATAAACCGCATTTATTCATAAGTTTTGGTCCACTTTTTAGCATATTGCCCTGGGTAACGTTAGCGTCCGATTACGCCGAAACACGCTGGAAATCCCGCGAATGGATTGACTCTTTTGCCCAATCGACGTAGGTTACAGGCCCATAATAAAAATGATAATCATTCTTAATAATCTTATCATTTATAGGTGAAAATTATGGTGGAATCATCCATGTTTGAAAATGCCTTATTGAAGGATTTTTCCGCGTTATGCCGTGGGTTCCTTTTTACCTCGCCCTGGCGCAGCCTCGCAACGCAGGGGTGTTATACCACCATCACTGCATCCGTTGCTGATGCGGCGCTGTTGCAGGGGGATTTTCAACAACAGTTGCGGCAGCATTTCGCGGCGGCTAAAAAAC
>NZ_BBOC01000043.1:0-46165 GCF_001485335.1 Type-D symbiont of Plautia stali
GAAAACTACTTCTGCGCAGGCACCGACACCGGCTCCATAATTTGCGGCTGAATATTCTGAATCACCGATTCATTGGGGCGTTTCGCCACCTCTTCTAAGGCCTGCTGGCACTCTACGGTTGGACGATCGACCTTACGCATCCGCAAGCCGTCATAACGCAGCTCACCGTTCTGCAGCGTAATCGGCATCACGCGCACCTGACGCGTCACGTTGACCCAGTCATCGCCCAGGCGAGTTAATTTACCCGGCTTGGCAATCACGCGCTGCCACTGGCGGCAATCCAGCGTATCGCCCTGCGCACCGATAATCAGGCTGCCGATAGCTTGATCACTGATAAGCTTGCTTTGTGGCCCGACGGTCTGCCAGTTACCTTGCAACTCCTGCGGTGCCGGGGTTTTTACTGCCCCTTCATAACTGGTGATTTGCGCACATCCGCTCAATGCCAATGCGGCCAGTACCATCCACTTTTTCATTATCGATTCCTACACTCGCGTCAATGCCCGGTACGTTATAATTTTTCGCGTAAGTTACGCAAGGAATCTTCATTAAAACCCGGTGGTTCCTGACAATGTTCCCGGCGCACGTTACACTAGCACGCAAGATGATCAGCAGGAATTCCGAATGAAAACCCCAGAAGAGTATTACGCCCAAGCCCGCACCATGTTTTTTGCTGCGCATGCCGATTTCCAGGCCGCACTGGATGAATTAACCGAAAGTGATGCGCGTGCGGCTAACTTGTCTTTACGTCAACTGCGTGAATGGCATGCCGAGCGTATTTACGCGGCGTTCATGCGCCAAAAGAAACTGGACGGGATGCTGTTTTCGATTCAACTGGCCGAACCCGATAAGGCCGTTGCCGCAGAAGCCATTGAAACCTATTTAAAATCTCATGCGGAATCGCTGGGAATGACGTGGGAAGAGTTCTGTATTAAGAACGAGCTCTAAGCGGAGCGGTACTAAATAGGCGTCTCAGATACACCTCCAACCACACAAATGACCAAGGAAAAAGTTGTACAAGCTGATCAAAGTTGTATAACTTAACTCTGACGGCTTAGGTCGTAGATTGTCCTTGAACGAAGGTGCTGTTGCACCGCCTCTGGAGGAGTTGCTGGATTTCCCCTCCAGAGGTAGTATTTTTTCCCCTACTCCTCGCGCTCAATACCCTTCACCTCAACATAGCTCGCCACCGCCAACAGACGATTAATGTGGGTGAGCAGCAGATCCACATCCGACTGCAAAAACTCATGCCCGCTGCGGGAAGCCGTCACAATCGCATCCTGAACGGTATCGCTAATGGTTAAGCTATTATCCTGCTTCGCATGAATCAGCAAGGCCGCGATCAGTAATGATTGCGCTTCAACCTGCGCCACCAACTCTTTTGCTTCCGTATCCATTTTTGCCATTTTCAGCAAAATATCGATCACCAGTTGCCGCATGTCTACCTCCCAATGAGTCCATTTCCCTGTGTAACGCTGTTGAGTATCAGCGCAAATCCCGTGCATCGCTTGCCAGAAAGAAAAAATTTCCAGCCGACAAGTGTTGATGACTTGCTACTGTTTTTATTTACAGTAATATGGCGCACCCTTTTGAAGAATGGAATGCCCTAATGTTTGTGGAACTGATTTACGACAAACGCAACGTGGCCGGTTTGCCAGGCGCACGCGAAATGATTTTGCAGGAGCTGGAGAAGCGCGTGCAACGTGTATTTCCCGAGGTTGAGGTGCGCGTCAAGCCGATGGAGCGTAATGGAATTGATACCGATTTGAGTAAGAACGACAAAGCCACGGTAGCGCGTATTGTCGAAGAGATGTTCGATGAAGCAGATATGTGGCTGGTGGCCGAATAGGCCACCCGCGCGAAGGGAACTTAGCTTTCTTGTTCGCTGTGATTGATGGTGATCTCTAAATCCTGAATCGCCTGCTCAATGTCATCCAGCAGTTTTCCCTGCTTATTGAGCAGCGTGTCGAAACGTCCCGCATACTCTTTATCCTTGTACTCGCCTGCATCGAAGGCTAACCAGTGGCTGGAAAGCGTCTCGGTATTGGTCTGCGCGTAGTGACGCATCTCTTTAAGCTGTGAGGTGACATCACGCAGGTAGTCGGTTTTAGTTTTGACAGTCTCTGTATCACTCATGGTGTCTTCCTTTTTGCTTGATAAGCCCGTTTAAATAACGTCTGAATGATTAAAGTTAGTAGAAAATATCGAGACTGCCTTAGGAATAATCGGAAGGTTAAATCGGGCGGCCAAATGACCGCCCTTATAGTTACAGATACTTCCGTGCTAACGCTATCAACTCATCCTTGGCGGCTGCCCCCAGTTTCTCCACGCCCTGCTCGACAAAGTTAAATGCCTGCGTGAAGTCTTTCACACTGGCACTTACATCTTCGCTCACGGCAGAGACAGCGGCTGGACTGGCGGTGGCCGAAGGTGCAGCAACCTCCGCTGCTTGCGTACTGCTCGCGGCGGGCGCCGCGATCTCATTAGCAAAACTCTCCAGCGGTGACACTGTGCTGGCATCCGTGACGGTGGTCGGTTCAATAACAGTTTGGTCGCTCATAACTTTCTCCTTCTTGCTGAATAAAGACCGCAACTGATGAAGACGGGTTGCGATCTGCTCGGTAATACTCATCATGGCCTCCTTAACGCGTGGATTCTGGTGGCGCGTCTTCGGTAACAACCTGCTTAACTTTGTCTGCCGTTTTGTTTGCCGTGCGGTCCGGCAAGCCATCGAGTTTTTTCTGCAGCGCCACCAACTGGCTGGTCAGTTCGGCTACCCGCGCTTCGCGTCGATCAGAAATAGCCCGGTACTGCTGGCGAATGTCCTCCACCCGGCGGTTGGCACTGTTATTGACGAAAACAAACATGATGGTCATCGCCACACACACCAGTGACAGCACCAGCAGTAATCCCCCCAACAGCAGCTGACGCCGATGACCTCTGACTGAAAATTCACTGTTTATCTGCACCATCGCGACTCTCCTCAAGGGTGGTAATCAGTTGATTGATTTGGCTACGGAATTTGTCACTGTGGTCCGATTCCGTAGTCGCCAGCAAAATGCCCAGCGCGTTCTTGATGAGCCGCAAATCGGTTTCCAGCGAAGAGATACGCCGGAGATTTTTATCGTGGCGAATACGCAGATCATCATTCTCCTGGCGCATCAGCGCGTGGCTCTCCTTGAGAAGCATCACCTGCTCTTTGTAGCTGGTGATGATCTCGCCGCCGGCGCGATTGCTGGTGACGATAGCTGCAATGCCAGCCATTAACGGTTTCCAGAACACAGCTGCCGCGCCGCCGCCGAGAAGCAACGCACCGACGCTGGTCACCAAACTACTTTCCATGCCTCACCTCTCAACACTGGCAAGGAGTCCGCCCCAGAAGCACGTTGACTACCCTTGCCAGGTGCGCAGCCAACGCCTGAATTTAAGTTTACTTTAATTAATGAATTTAAGTATACTTAAGTAAACCTTCCGGGAGTTGTCAAGATGATGAAAAAAGAATGTGTGGGTGAGCGAATTCGCAGTCGCCGTAAGGCGCTGAAATTGACGCAGCAGGCTTTGGCCAACGGTGTTGGCGTGTCACATGTTGCGGTTTCGCAATGGGAAAAAGAGGAAACCGTGCCGCGCGGCGAGAACCTGTTGCGGCTGGCAGAATGGCTGCAATGCACTGCGGCATGGATCATGGATGGCGAGGGTGATGTGTTCAGCGCACCGCTGGCGATAAGCCACCTCACCCCGCTGCCATTAATAAGTTTGACGCAAGCGGCGCTGTGGATGCATGAGCAACGGTTGGCGATGCAACAGCAGGCCACACGCTTTCTCTACAGCGATATCCTACTCAGCGAACAGTCGCTGGCCGTGATGTTAGAAGATGGTTCCATGCAACCCGACTATCGGCAGGGTGATACGTTGATTTTTGATCCCACCGTCGCACCACAACCTGGTGATGTGGTGCTCGCAGAGGTCAATGGTGTAGCGCAGGTTCGCGTTTTCCGACTGTTATCTCAGCGTCATGACGAAAAAATTTTCTCGTTGCGACCGATAAACGAAGATTTTCCTGTGTTGACATCATCGGAGAACAGCATGCAATTGATTGGAACATTGATGGAAATGCGTCGTTATCGCGCTGATCATCTCATGCAAAAAACCCGCTAATAAGCGGGCCAAGGTGGAGAAAACTACGGCAAATATTACAAAACGTCGGTCAGATGATCGACGACAACCCTCCCGTGCACATCCTTCTGTGTAATTCGATAACTGACGCAATAAGATCGGCGGGTGCTGAGTTTATCAAACAGCGCGACGCTGCCTTTGTGCTTGCCGTCTGCGCCAACAATGCACCATTCGGTGACATCTTCCTGACCGCGGGTGTTGAGTCTTAAGACGCTCTGCTCAACTAAACGATCGCTATCATCAATCTTTAAATGGTCGCGTAACATTATGCTCACCTCTGGTTAACGAGGGCTAAGATACGCTTTTTATTTATCCATTCAATCGAATTTATTTATCGATATCACTATACCAGTGCGCTTCATTAACAATTCGACTTGACTCCTGTTGCCAACCGCTTCGGTTAACCAGTTATTTTAAAAAAAGTTTACTGTCCGCCCCGTTATTAGTAGACATACCGGGTGCTAAGCCTGCTAATGTAGGGCACACAATAACAAGATCGTACGAAACCATTTATGCTCACCACCATCCTTTACCGCAGCCATCTCCATAATCATGTTCCCATTAATATGATTCAGGAGATGGTTAACAAGGCTAACGACAGCAATCAGCTTTGTGGTGTTACAGGGATTTTACTCTTCGATGGACTGCACTTTTTCCAGCTGCTGGAAGGTCCAGATGCAGCGGTTAAAGAGATTTATCACCGCATTGGCATTGATAGCCGCCACCACAATCTTGTGACCCTAATGCAAGATGTCGCCCCCGCTCGCCGCTTTGGCAATGTGGGTATGGAACTGTTCGACCTGCGTGAACACGACAAAGCGGACGCGCTACAAGCGATTCTGGATAAAACCACCTATCGCTATTCATTGACCTATAAAGACCGCGCCATTCAGTTTTTGCGTACCTTTCTGGAGGCGCGCGACCGGGACCATTATTTTGAAATCCCGGCAGCAAACACCTGGGATTTTGCCACTGACGAAACCAACGCGAGGCTGCTCAGTCACAGCGTTGATACCACGATGGATTGCCAGTTCGCCTTCCAACCGATTCTTGATCCCTTTTCCCGTCGCGTTACCTCTTATGAGGCCCTGATTCGCACACCGACGGGCGGATCGCCGGAAGAGTACTTTGCGGCCTATGATAATGAGGCGATTTACCATGCCGATATCCAGAGTAAACGCCTGGTCTTTAGCGTGGCGCAAGCCTTGGGTATAGGCGAGCAGCGCATCTCGATTAACCTGCTGCCGATGTCGTTGGTCAAGGTGCCGAATGCGGTTGAGTTTTTACTGGCTGAGATCGCTGCTAATGGCTTAATCCCGCAGCAGGTGATTGTTGAAGTGACGGAGAATGAGATCATCTCCCGAACCGATGAGTTTTCCGCCCAAGTCAGAAAACTTAAAGCCGCCGGCATCAGTCTGGCGTTAGACGATTTCGGCTCAGGGTTTGCCGGTCTGTCACTGTTATCCAAATTCCAGCCCGACAAAATCAAGATCGACCGCGAGATCATCAGTGACGTGCACAAAAGTGGGCCGAAGCAGGCCATCGTGCACGCCATTATCAAATGCTGCTCTTCGCTGGAAATTGCGGTGATTGCCGAGGGTGTGGAAAAAGCCGAAGAGTGGATGTGGCTGGAGGCGGCCGGTATCAGCCAGTTCCAGGGATATCTGTTTGCGCGCCCGTTGTTGAACGGATTCCCAGCAGTGGCCTGGCCCGAAATTAAATAACGCTGTCCAACAGACAAAAACCGCCTGACTTTGGGCGGTTTTTCATTTAAAGCGGCGTAAAGCCCGGTGGTAATAATCGATCGCTGATAACTTGATAGTTCATCAGCTTAAAAGAGCTGAGGGTAATCGGCACTGCAACACAGGGACGATACCAGCCAAACTGCCTAATATAACGCCACACCTCTGGCGGGTTATCTTTATCTCTAACCCAGTAATAACCTTCTTTCATCTATGCACGCTTCTTGTCGCTGCCCCTTAGAGCAGGCATTTATCAACGACGGCATACTAACACACAGATGACAGAAATGATCAGTAAGTGGTTGTTTTAATTAGCGCTTCGCTTATTTCCAGCATCAAGACAAACGACAATTCACACCGCACGCAATGCCTTTCAAGCTATGCCGCTACACCTGCATATTCATGATGTCGGTATACGCAGACACCAGTTTGTTACGTACCTGAATCCCCATCTGCATTGAGATAGAGGACTTTTGCAGATCGACCATCACATCATTTAACTGAATGCCGGGTTTACCCATTTCAAAATCTTGCGCCTGGGTGCGTGCCGCATTTTGCGTATCGCTGATTTTATCCAGCGCTGCTTTCATGGTCGCACCGAAATCTACCTGACTGGTTGACTCGGCCTGCTTGCCGCTGGCCTGCAGCGACGTTAACTGCAGTTGCTGCAACACACCATCAATTGCCTGAATCGACATTGCCTGTTCCTCATTGAAGAAGGGTTCACATTTTCACGCTGGAAAAGTTAACACAGTGTCAATAGGACAAAGGCGCTAAATAAACGTAAAAACCACGGCTTATCCAGCCATCGAAGTGACCCGATTCATCAAATAATGCCAGGCATAAGATTGGAAGTTCATTTTTATGTCTTCCTCAAAACAGTTCGCATTGCAACAAGGCGGTAAGCGGGCGCATCCCCGGGAGCTTACATCAGTAAGTGACCGGGGTTAGCACGAGAAGCCAACGCAGTTGCAATGCGATATGTGAAGAGGAAAGTCAGGGAGTCTGTTTTGTTATCACAACTAACCCGGTCAATTATGTCAGGCAGGAAACGGTCATGAATGCGAGTGCAGCCGCCACACAAGATACCGCAAAGAAAGGCTTCAGTGACCTTCTCGCCCGTCTGCGCGCGAATCCGCGCATTCCCTTAATTGTTGCCGCCGCTGCCGCTATCGCAGTGGTTTTTGCGTTGGTGCTGTGGGCAAAAGCGCCGGACTATCGCGTCCTTTATAACAACCTCTCTGATGAAGATGGTGGCGCAATTGTCACGCAGTTGACGCAAATGAACATTCCTTACCAGTTCGCCGAGAACGGCGGTGCCTTGATGGTGCCCGCCGATAAGGTGCATGAACTGCGTCTGCGTCTGGCGCAACAGGGGCTGCCGAAAGGCGGCTCCGTTGGCTTTGAGCTGATGGACAAAGAGAAGTTCGGCATCAGCCAGTTCAGCGAGCAAATCAACTACCAGCGCGCGCTGGAAGGTGAACTGGCGCGCACCATGGAAACGCTCGGTCCGGTAAAGAGCGCCCGTGTGCATCTGGCCATGCCCAAACCGACTCTGTTCGTGCGCGAGCAGAAAGCCCCTTCTGCCTCCGTTACCCTGAACCTGCAACCGGGTCGCGCATTAGATGAAGGGCAGATTCAGGCTATTCAGCACCTGGTTTCGAGCAGTGTTGCCGGTCTGCCACCGGGCAACGTCACCGTGGTGGATCAGGCAGGCCGTCTGCTGACCCGTTCAGACAGTGAAGGTCGTGACCTGAATGACGCGCAGTTGAAATACGCGTCTGAAGTTGAAGCGCGCTATCAGCAACGTATTGAAGCGATCCTGAATCCGATTGTTGGCCAGGGCAATGTGCATGCGCAGGTAACCGCGCAGATTAACTTTGACCGCAGCGAACAAACCGACGAGAAGTACCAGCCGAACGCCAATCCAGACAGCACGGCGATTCGTTCACGTCAGACCAATACCAGTCAACAGAACGGCAGCCCCTATCCAGGCGGCGTACCGGGTGCGCTGTCTAATCAGCCTGCACCGGCCAATACGGCACCGGTTAATAACCCGCAGCAGCAGAACAACGCCAACGGCCAGAATGCTAATGGTCAGAACAATGCGGCGAACAACGGCACCACCACCAGCACCGCACAGAGCAGCGGCCCAAGCAGTTCAAGCCGTAACGACACGGTGAACTATGAGCTGGACCGCACCATCCGCCATACCAAAGTGAACGTGGGTGACGTGCAGCGTCTGTCGGTCGCGGTGGTGGTCAACTATCGCGATGACGGTAAAGGCAAAGCGGTTGCGCTGAACGACCAACAGATCAAACAGATTGAAGACCTGACTCGTGAAGCGATGGGCTATTCGCAGAACCGTGGCGACAGCGTGAATGTGGTGAACTCGCAGTTCAACACCACTGAGCCAACCGGCGGTGACCTGCCGTTCTGGCAGACGCAGGCCTTCTTCGACATGTTGATGAGTGGCGGTCGCTGGCTGCTGGTGGCGCTGGTTGCCTTCATCCTGTATCGCAAACTGGTTCGTCCACAGTTGATGCGTAAGAAAGAGCAGGAGAAAGCCGCCGCCGAAGCGCTGGCAGCCCGTGCTGTGGCCATGGAAGAAGAAGAAGCTTTCAGCGTGCAGCTCAGCAAAGACGAGCTGGAGCAAGAACGTAAGTCGAATAACCGCATGAGCGCCGAGGTGATGAGCCAGCGCATCCGCGATATGTCTGAGAACGATCCGCGCGTCGTGGCGCTGGTTATCCGTGAATGGATGGGTAATGAACTATGAGTCTGACCGGTACAGAAAAAAGCGCCATCCTGATGATGACCATTGGCGAAGAGCGCGCGGCGGAGGTGTTCAAACACCTCAACCAGCGTGAAGTTCAGCATCTCAGTGCGGCCATGGCCAACATGAAGCAGGTCTCACATAAACAGCTGACCGAAGTGCTGCGCCAGTTTGAGACCGATGCCGAACAGTTTGCCGCGCTCAGTCTCAACTCCAATGAGTACCTGCGCTCCGTGCTGGTTAAAGCCTTGGGCGAAGAGCGTGCCTCCAGCCTGCTGGAAGATATTCTCGAAAAGAACGAGACCACCAGCGGCATGGAAACGCTCAACTTTATGGAACCGCAAGCGGCCGCCGACCTTATTCGCGACGAGCACCCGCAGATTATCGCCACCATCCTGGTCCACCTCAAACGGGGTCAGGCGGCAGATATCCTGGCGCTGTTCGACGAGCGTCTGCGTCACGATGTGATGTTGCGTATCGCCACCTTTGGCGGTGTCCAGCCAGCGGCGCTGGCAGAACTGACCGAGGTGCTCAACGGTCTGCTGGATGGTACCAACCTCAAGCGCGCGAAGATGGGCGGCGTGAGAACGGCGGCAGAGATTATCAACCTGATGAAAACTCAGCAGGAAGAAGCGGTTATCGAAGCGGTACGCGACTTCGATGGCGAGCTGGCGCAGAAAATCATCGACGAGATGTTCCTGTTCGAAAACCTGGTGGAAGTGGACGACCGCAGCATCCAGCGTTTGCTGCAGGAAGTGGAGTCCGAGCAGTTGCTGATCGCCCTGAAAGGTGCAGAGCAACCACTGCGCGAGAAATTCCTCAAAAACATGTCGGCACGTGCGGCCGATATCCTGCGCGACGATCTGGCCAACCGTGGCCCGGTACGTATGTCGGCGGTGGAAAACGAACAGAAAGCGATTCTGCTGGTGGTACGCCGCCTGGCCGAATCTGGCGAGATGGTAATTGGTGGTGGCGAGGAAACCTATGTCTGATGCCTTTTCCGCCCGTGCGTGGCAGCGCTGGCAGCCTGATGATTTAGGCAGCGCATTCAAAGTCGAAGTCGAACCGCAGCTGGAAACGCCCGCTGAAGAGTTTGAAGTCAGTGCTGAAGTTGAACAGCAGCAAATGCTGGAGCGCATGCAGCAGCAGATGCGCAAAGACGCGCAGACGCAGGGCTACAGCGAAGGCTATCAAAAAGGGTTTGCCGAGTCGCAGCAGAACGGTTACGACGCGGGTTTTCAACAAGGTTTGGCCGATGCCCAACAGCAGCAAGCGCCTTTGCAAGCGCGTATGCAGCAGTTAGTCAGCGAGTTCCACCACACGCTGGAAGCGCTCGATAGCGTAATTGCATCACGCCTGATGCAGCTGGCGCTGGAAGCGGCACGAACCGTGATTGGCCAGGCCACCCAGGTAGACGGCACCGCCCTACTGCGTCAGATACAGCAACTGATTCAACAAGAACCAATGTTCAGTGGCAAACCGCAGCTGCGCGTGCACCCGGATGATTTGCAACGCATTGAACAGACTCTGGGCCCGACGCTGGATCTGCACGGCTGGAAATTACTGGCTGACAATTCCCTGCATCCTGGCGGCTGTAAGCTCAGTGCCGAAGACGGCGATCTCGATGCCAGCGTGGCCACACGCTGGCAAGAACTGTGCCGCCTGGCCGCGCCGGGGACACTGTAATGACTTCGTCGCGCCTTTCTCGCTGGCTTGGGGCACTCGATGCCTTCGAAGATCGCATTTCACAAGTGCAGACGGTGCGTCGTTACGGTCGTCTGACCCGTGCCACCGGCTTAGTGCTTGAAGCCACCGGGCTGCAACTGCCGTTGGGTGCAACCTGCATTATTGAACGTCACGACGGCAACACTATCTCTGAAGTCGAAAGTGAAGTCGTAGGTTTTAACGGTCAGAAATTGCTGATGATGCCGCTGGAAGAAGTGGACGGCATCTTGCCAGGCGCACGCGTGTATGCGCGGGTTAATGGCGAAAGTGGACACAGCGGCAAACAATTGATGCTCGGTCCAGAGTTGTTAGGCCGCGTGCTGGATGGCAGTGGCAAGCCGCTCGATGGCTTACCCGCGCCGGATACCGGCTATCGCGCTCCGCTGATCACCGCCCCTTTCAACCCATTACAACGCACGCCTATCGAAGATGTCCTCGACACCGGCGTACGCGCGATTAACGCCCTGCTGACCGTCGGTCGTGGTCAGCGTATGGGCCTGTTTGCCGGTTCCGGCGTCGGGAAATCGGTGCTGCTGGGCATGATGGCACGTTACACCAAAGCCGATGTGATTGTGGTGGGCCTGATCGGTGAGCGTGGTCGTGAAGTTAAAGAGTTTATTGAGAATATCCTCGGTGCTGAAGGTCGTGCACGCTCGGTAGTGATCGCCGCGCCTGCGGACGTTTCGCCATTGCTGCGAATGCAGGGGGCCGCCTACGCCACGCGTATCGCAGAAGATTTTCGCGATCGCGGCCAGCACGTCTTGTTGATCATGGACTCCCTCACCCGCTACGCCATGGCACAGCGTGAAATCGCCCTCGCCATCGGTGAGCCGCCCGCCACCAAAGGCTATCCGCCTTCGGTGTTTGCGAAGCTTCCGGCGCTGGTGGAACGTGCCGGTAACGGCACCCACGGCGGCGGTTCGATTACCGCCTTCTATACCGTACTGACCGAAGGCGACGATCAGCAAGACCCGATTGCCGACTCCGCGCGCGCCATTCTTGACGGCCATATTGTGCTGTCGCGCCGTCTGGCAGAAGCCGGTCACTATCCGGCGATTGATATTGAAGCCTCCATCAGCCGTGCGATGACCGCGCTGATTGATGAGACCCATTACGCGCGCGTGCGCCAGTTCAAACAGTTGCTCTCCAGTTTCCAGCGTAACCGCGATCTGGTGAGCGTCGGTGCATATGCCGCAGGCAGCGATCCGATGCTGGATAGAGCCATCAAGCTTTACCCTGAAATGGAAGCGTTTCTGCAACAAGGTATTTTCGAGCGCAGCGACTATGACGATGCCAGTCTGCATCTGCAAGCCATGTTCGGTTAGCGCCCGCTTAAACGAGGTAAGCCATGAAAACTGCCAATGCTATCGATAAGCTGCGCGACCTTGCGGAGCAGGATCTGGAACAGGCCGTGATTCATTTAGGCGATATGCGCCGTGGCGTACAGCAGGCAGATGAACAACTCAGCATGCTGCTCGACTATCAGGACGAGTACCGCAACAAACTCAACGCCGATATGTCGGGTGGCATCGCCAGCACCCGCTGGACCAACTATCACCAGTTTATTCAGACGCTGGAAAAAGCGATTGAACAGCATCGGCAGCAGCTTAACCAGTGGAATCAGCGCCTTGATCAGGCATTAAGTAACTGGCGTGAAAAACATAAGCGACTGAATGCTTATCAAACGCTGATCACCCGCGCGGCTGAAAAAGCATTACAACAAGAAAACCGTCTCGATCAGAAACGGATGGATGAATTTGCCCAACGGGCCGCAATGAGGAGAGGGGAATGATTACGCTGCCAACTGTGGTTACGCAAACCTCTAATTTGGGAAACGCAGACAGTTCAGTTTCGACGGATGTTCTGCAAAACACCGACACCCTGCCACAAGGGTTTGTCACCGAGCTGGGTAACCGCTTATTAACGCTGGCTAAGCAACAAGGTGTTAACACGCAATCGACTGATATAGCAGCAGAAGTCGATGAAAAAGACGTCACAAAAGCGTCACTAAGCGCATTATTGCAGGCACTGGACAAACCAGAAGCGTTAAACGCACTTTTACAGCCGGAAAACACTAAAGCCGCGCTGAAATCAGCCGATGATAAAGACAAGACTGAAGCAAGTTCGTTAAGTGCCAGCGACTTACAGAATGTGCAGGCGTTATTTGCCATGTTACCGGCAGCAGTAGAAGACCGCAGCAGCCAAAGCGCGATCAGGGCCAGCACTGATAAGACATCAGCAGATGCAGGGTCTACGCTAAACAGTGCATTGTTAAGTCGTACGCTACAAAGCGCACTAAAGGATGAACCGGCTTCAACAGACAGCAGCGCGCCAAAGAAATCCAGCACGGTGCTGAGTGAATTGAAGAGTGATGCCAGCGCGGCGCAGACCAGTACCAGCGCCTCTACTGCCAGCACCACGGCCAGTGCCAGCAACGCAACGCTGACACTGGACGAGAGTTTTAAGCAAGTACTGAGTGCCTTGAGTAAACCGGAAGAACGCCGTGACAGTCAAAGCGGCAGCGATACGGTGACAGCATTAACCAGCGCCCCGGTCAGCAGCAGTAGCACACTGACCAATAGCACGGCGACGACCAGTACCACTCCGTCGACGCCGATGCTCAATGCCCAACTCGGCAGCAACGAGTGGCAGCAGGCACTTAGCCAGCAAATTGTGATGTTTAGTCGTAACGGTCAGCAAAATGCCGAACTGCGCTTACATCCGGAAGATCTGGGTGCTATCCAGATCAACCTGACCCTTGATAAGGATCAGGCACAGTTAAGTATGGTTTCCAGCCACAGCCAAGTGAGGGCCGCGCTGGAAGCGGCTCTCCCTCAGCTGCGAAATGCGCTGGCGGAGAGCGGAATAAACCTGGGACAGAGTAACGTCAGCAGCGACGCCTTCGCACAGAGCCAGAATTATCAGGGCCAGCAGGAAGGTCGTCGTGATGGCCAGCACGGCAGCTTTACCCTCTCCCAGGACAGTGAAAACGAGATAACGCCTATTGCCGTCCCGGCAGCCCTTCAGGCACGCGCGACCGGCAACGGCGCTGTCGATATCTTTGCCTGACAGCGGCTAAACGCTGAAGGTAAGCGTAAAACCCGCGTCTTTTCTTCCCATTGTTTGACTTAAGACGCGGGATAATCTGTCCAGGTGAGCCGAAAGGCTTGCCCATAATTCACAGGAAGTAACTGCAAACATGTCTGATAACGCGAAAGCTAAAGGCCGCAAACGTTCACTACTAATACCAGTGTTACTGATTGTAACGCTGGCCGCTTGCAGCGTGGCAGGCTATGCAGTCTGGCGAATGATGAATAAACACGGGGATGACAAACCGGAAGCGGCGAAAGTAGAGCCACCGGCCGCCCCTGTATTTTTTGCAATGGATACGTTTACGGTTAACCTGGTCAATCCTGACAACGATCCCGACCGCGTATTGTACGTAGGCTTTACCCTGCGTCTGCCGGATGAGGATACCCGTCGTCGGTTGAATGATTACCTGCCTGAAGTGCGCAGCCGTTTGCTGTTGTTGCTCTCGCGTCAAAATGCCGCGCAGCTTGCAACGGAACAAGGCAAACAGGCCCTGGTTGAGCAGATCAAACAGGTATTAGCGCCACCGCTGGTAAAAACTCAACCGCCTCAGGTCGTCAGTGATGTGCTGTTTACCGCCTTCATTTTGAGGTGATTTAATGGGCGATAGCATTCTCTCCCAGGCTGAGATTGACGCGCTGCTTAATGGCGACAGTGACAGCGCGGAAGTAGAGAACAGTTCCAAAGGGACCGAGGGTGATATCCGTCCCTATGATCCCAATACCCAGCGTCGCGTGGTGCGCGAGCGCCTGCAGGCGCTGGAAATCATTAACGAGCGCTTTGCCCGTCATTTTCGTATGGCGCTGTTTAACTTACTGCGCCGTAGCCCGGATATTAGTGTCGGCGCGATCAAGATTCAGCCATACCATGAGTTCGCCCGTAATCTGCCGGTGCCAACCAACCTGAACCTGATCCACCTGAAACCGCTGCGCGGCACCGCGCTGGTGGTGTTCTCACCGAGTCTGGTATTCATCGCCGTGGATAACCTGTTCGGCGGTGATGGCCGTTTCCCGACCAAAGTGGAAGGCCGTGAATTTACCCATACCGAGCAACGTGTTATCCGTCGCATGTTAAAGCTGGCGCTGGATGGTTACAGCGATGCCTGGAAAGCGATTTATCCGTTAGACGTTGAGTATGTCCGTTCTGAAATGCAGGTGAAGTTCACCAACATCACCACTTCACCGAACGACATCGTGGTCAACACCCCGTTCCAGGTCGAGATTGGTAACCTGGTGGGTGAATTTAATATCTGCATTCCGTTTTCCATGATTGAGCCGCTGCGCGAGCTGCTGGTCAATCCGCCATTAGAAAACTCGCGTCAGGAAGATACCCATTGGCGCGACAATCTGGTGAAACAGGTACAGCACTCAGAGCTGGAGTTGATTGCCCACTTCGCCGAGACATCGCTGCGCCTGTCACGCATTTTGCAACTGAAACCCGGTGACGTCCTGCCCATTGAGAAGCCGGACCGCATCATCGCACACGTCGATGGCGTACCTGTACTGACCAGCCAATACGGCACCATGAACGGTCAGTACGCGCTGCGTGTAGAACATCTGATTAACCCGATTTTGAATTCGCTGAACGAGGAACAGCCCGATGAGTGACAGCAAAAAACCGTCCGATGATATTTCTGCGGACGACCTGTGGGCTGAAGCAATGAACGAACAGGCTACTACCAGCGCCCCGGACCCAACGGAGAACGTGTTCAAGTCTTTCGACAGCAACGGTGCCAGTGGCTCGCTGCAGGATATCGATCTGATCATGGATATCCCGGTCAAACTCACGGTAGAACTGGGCCGCACTAAGATGACCATCAAAGAGCTGCTGCGCCTGACGCAGGGTTCTGTGGTGGCACTGGATGGTCTGGCGGGTGAGCCGCTGGATATTCTGATCAACGGTTATCTGATTGCCCAGGGTGAAGTGGTGGTGGTGAACGACAAATATGGCGTGCGCATCACCGATATCATCACCCCTTCCGAACGTATGCGTCGTCTGAGCCGTTAAGCATGTTGAAGAACGCGCAAATCGGCCAGCCTGTCCACAGCCAGCCCGTGGTCTCTACCGGTTCGGTGATTGGACAAGTCAGTAGCGTACTGGCGGTGATTGTCCTGCTGATCCTGGCCTGCGGTTGGTTAGCTAAACGCCTCGGTTTTGCGCCTAAAACCGTCAACACCCAGGCGCTGAAAATCAGCGCCAGTGTGCAGGTTGGTCGTCAAGAGCGAGTGGTGATTGTGGACACGGCCGATGCGCGTTTGGTATTAGGTGTCACTGCTCAGCAAATTACCCATCTGCACTCATTGCCACCTGTGCCGCCAGAAGAGTTGGCCAGCAACAGCGTTGCACCGCAGGATTTTCGTCAGCTGTTTCAGAACCTGGTTATACGTCCCGGAAAACCCCAATGATGCGTCGATTGCTTCCCCTTCTGCCGCTGCTGTTGCTGGCACCGGTTGCCCATGCGCAACTGCCAGGTTTAGTGAGCCAACCGCTGGCCAATGGCGGTCAGAGCTGGTCGTTGCCGGTACAAACGCTGGTCTTCATCACTTCGCTGACGTTTATTCCCGCCGTGTTGCTGATGATGACCAGTTTTACTCGCATCATTATTGTTTTCGGCCTGCTGCGTAACGCCTTAGGCACCCCGTCTGCACCGCCAAACCAGGTTCTGCTCGGCCTCGCGCTGTTTTTAACCTTCTTTATTATGGCGCCGACCTTCGACAAGATTTATTCCGACGCCTATTTGCCGTTCAGTCAGGATAAAATCAGCATGGACGTGGCGATTGATAAAGGCGCGCAACCGCTGCGCGAATTTATGCTGCGTCAGACGCGTGAAGCAGATTTAGCCCTGTTTGCCCGCCTCGCGAATACCGCCCCGATTGAAGGGCCAGAAGCGGTACCGATGCGCATTTTGCTGCCGGCTTACGTTACCAGCGAACTGAAAACCGCTTTCCAAATTGGTTTCACGGTGTTTATTCCTTTCCTGATCATCGACCTGGTGGTCGCCAGCGTGTTAATGGCGCTCGGGATGATGATGGTGCCTCCGGCGACCATCTCCCTGCCGTTCAAGCTGATGCTGTTTGTACTGGTTGATGGCTGGCAACTGCTGGTCGGTTCCCTCGCACAAAGTTTCTACTCGTAGGAGCACAGCATGACACCCGAATCGGTAATGCAAATTGGCCAGGAAGCGATGCGCATCGCGTTGATGCTTGCAGCGCCACTGCTGCTGGCGGCGCTTGTCAGCGGCTTGATCATCAGTTTGTTGCAGGCGGCGACGCAGGTGAACGAACAGACGCTCTCCTTTATCCCGAAAATCCTTGCCGTTGCCGCTACAGCAGTGATCGCCGGTCCGTGGATGCTTAATCTGGTGTTGGATTACATGCGTAATCTGTTCACCAACCTGCCGTATATCATTGGCTAATGATTAATCTCGACAGCAGCCAACTGATCCATTGGGTCGCGCAATTTTTCTGGCCGATGGTACGTCTGTTGGCGCTGTTCGCCAGTGCGCCGGTGCTGAGCGAAAAGTCGATTCCTAAACGCGTCAAAATTGGCCTTGCGGTGCTCATCACCTGGATCATTATCCCGGTGCTGCCGCCTGTTGAAGTCACCCTCTTTACCCCTGCCGGGTTCTGGATCCTGCTGCAACAGCTGCTGATTGGTGTCGGCATTGGCCTGACCATGCAACTGGCGTTCGCCGCGGTGCGCATGGCAGGTGAAGTGGTGGGTTTGCAGATGGGTTTGTCCTTCGCGACCTTCTTCGATCCTGGCAGCCGCTTAAATATGCCGGTGCTGGCACGCTTTCTCGATATGCTGGCGATGCTGCTGTTTTTAACATTCAACGGACACTTGTGGCTGATTTCGCTGCTGGTGGACAGTTTTCATACCCTGCCGATTAACGATCAACCTCTCAACGCCAATGCATTTATGGCGCTGGTGAAGTCCGCCGGGTTAATTTTCCTTAACGGCATGATGTTAGCGCTACCCTTAATAGTTCTGTTGCTCACGCTAAACATGGCACTAGGTTTGTTAAACCGTGTTTCACCACAGCTGTCGGTTTTCGCCATTGGCTTCCCAATTACCTTAACGGTGGGGATCCTCAGCCTGGGGATGATGATGCCGCTGCTTGCCCCCTTCTGCGAACATCTTTTCGGCGAAGTCTTTGATTTACTCGCGCAGTTTGTGTCAGAACTCTCCCGTCCGCGCTAATTAACGATTCTGTAGCGAATCTTATGCGATAGTTAAGTATTCAAAATCAATCTGTGTATTTTTCGAACCATATTTCTCAGAAATCAACTGAGGTTATTCTGATAAATGCGCATTTCAGGTGAAAATTATTCTTATTAAACCGCGCTTCGCGTATTTTAGTCAGACGATTCCTAAGGTGGAAAACCTTGTGAATTGGTTGAAAAAATGCTCAAAGGGCTGTTTTTAAACAAAAAAATTTTACAGCGATTTTTCTTGTCTAAATCCCTTTTTTACGGCATTGTCAACACTCGCTGAAACGTCACACTTTCGCGATTCAAATGTTTTTAAGAATTGTCCTATCAGATTTGTCTGTGACTTGCGCGATAGTGACAGGGCTCTCAAAAACAGAGCGAATTACACACTTAATGCAAACTCCCGGCGATTCCCACTATCGCGGGGACAAGAGTGACGTTGAAGTAACACAAAAAACTTCGCAGAAGGGTTCAGGGAAGAGTCATGATGGCGCACGGATACATTTCGCCAGTCTGCCGAGCAGAATAAAAAAGTGTCTTTGGAAATCTCTCTCGTACCGCAAACGCGTATTCATCGTTGATTTAAACGGATAACAAATTGGTGAGGGTCGCTATAATGCCAACGATTATTATGGATTCATGTAACTACACACGCCTGGGATTATCAGACTATATGTCGGCCAAAGGAGTTAAAAAGAAAAACATTACTCCGGTCTCTGATATCGAACAATTGCAACAAAGATGTGAACAATTAAAACCGGGTGTCGTGTTTATTAACGAAGAATGCTTCATTCACGAATCCGATTCCAGCGATCGTATTCGTGCCATTATTATGCAGCATCCTGATACGCTATTTTTTATTTTCATGGCCATCTCGAATATCCATTTTGAGGAATACCTCTACGTTCGTAAGAACCTGATTATTACATCAAAATCGATAAAAACATCGACTCTGGATTCATTATTAGGCACCTACCTGCAAAAGAAACTCAGCGTTGCGCCGCGTATTTCCGCTGGCCTCGATATTCACCCACTGACATTAAGTCAGACTGAATCGAACATGCTGAAAATGTGGATGTCAGGACACGACACCATTCAAATTTCCGACAAGATGCAAATTAAAGCCAAAACGGTATCGTCACATAAAGGTAATATTAAACGCAAAATTAAGACACATAATAAACAGGTTATTTATCATGTGGTGCGTCTGACCGATAATGTGACCTCCGGGATTTATGTCAACGTACGATAGTCCCTAAGGGTTAATATCCGTAGCAGACAGAGGGCCAATCCGCAGATTGGCCCTCTGTCGTTTTGCTGTGTTTTGCGAGCCAGATCGCATTTCCCCACCTAAGCCTTTGTCGTTTATTGCCGATGCTAGTTCTCAGAACACCTACCCAAAATGAGAGCAAGGATATGAAAACAGCATCGATTGATGAGCAATATAAGCTCAGCATCTGGCAGAACCTGCGCCTGATGCCTCTTTTCAGCATGATCTTTGGTGGCATTCTGCTACTTTTCGCCCTGTGTATCGGCCTCGCCAGCTACTTTCTTATTCAGAGTAATAATTCCCTCAATGATGCCACCGATGAAATTCAAATTCGGATGGGCATTTCTAACAGCTCAAACCACCTGCGAACCGCACGTTTAAATGTTCTGCAATCTGGTGCGGCTGCGCGTATTGGTGAGATGGATGGCTATCGTGCCGATCTGGCGCGGACAGAAACTCGCATTAAGCAGGCGCGCGAAGGGTTCAAAACTTATATGGATCGCAAGTCCAAGACGCCAGAGGATTTGGCACTGGACGCACCACTGACCGCCAGTTTTAACGACTATATCGATAAGGGGCTGAAGCCGATGATTGAATCGGCTAAGCAAGGCAGCTTTGAGGGGATCGTCGCGCAAGAAACCGATGTCACCCGTAAGCTGGATGATGCCTATAACGCCGTGTTGCTGAAAGCCATCAAGATCCGTACAGACCGCGCGGAAGCGATTAATGCCGAAGCAGCCCACCAGTCACGCGTAGGCTTTATTGCTATGGCCGTCGCCTTTGCCGCCGCGCTGGTTCTGGTGCTTCTGACCTTTGTTTTCCTGCGTCGTGTCGTGATCAACCCGCTTAAGCAGTCTGTAGAACGTATTGGGCGCATTGCCCAAGGCGATCTGACCGCGCCAGAGCAACCCTACGGCCGCAGTGAAATCGGTAGCCTGCTGCACAATTTGCAACTGATGCAGGCGGCGCTGGTCCGCACTGTGGGAACTGTACGTGAAGGCGCCGTGGCGATTTATCAGGGGTCGAGTGAGATCTCTGCGGGCAACACCGATCTGTCATCACGCACCGAGGAGCAAGCTTCCGCGCTGGAGCAGACGGCGGCCAGCATGGAGCAGCTCACCGCAACCGTGAAGCAGAACGCCGAGAACGCGCATCATGCCAGCCAACTGGCAGCGGACGCTTCAGGGAAAGCGCGCAGCGGTGGGGAGTTGGTGAATGGTGTAGTGAAAACCATGAACAATATCTCTGGCAGTTCGAAGAAGATTGCTGAAATCACCAATGTGATTAATAGCATTGCCTTCCAGACCAATATTCTGGCGCTGAATGCCGCCGTTGAAGCCGCACGCGCTGGCGAACAAGGCCGTGGATTCGCTGTGGTGGCCAGTGAAGTGCGCAATCTGGCACAGCGCAGTGCGCAGGCAGCCAAAGAGATTGAATCGCTGATTGCGGAGTCGGTAGATCTGATTACCAACGGTTCTCATCAGGTGGGTGAAGCGGGCTCAACGATGAGTGAGATTGTCGAAGCGGTGCGTCGCGTGACCGATATTATGTCGGAAATTGCTGCGGCATCCGACGAGCAGAGCCGAGGTATTCAGCAGGTGAGCCTGGCGGTCACCGAGATGGATAACGTGACACAGCAGAACGCCTCGTTGGTTGAAGAAGCCTCTTCAGCGGCGGCATCGCTGGAAGATCAAGCTGGCCGTCTGACCCAGGCCGTCGCCGCATTCCGTTTAAACGATGCGCCAGCATCACGGATGGCAGCGCCTTCAGCACCGGCATTAAAAGCCCCGATGCTGGCACCGCGCCCGGCACTGGCTGCACCGAACAGCAATGATAACTGGGAAACGTTTTAAATGATCCGGAGCGCCATGCTTGCCCGTTAAGCGTCTTTCGGTCGCCATGAATGGCAACCCTACGACGATCGTGTGCGATTATCGTAGGGTGCGCATTCATGAGCACTGGCATTTGGTTAGGTGATCAGCCGTTCATCACGCTCCTTCGTAAGGCTCGACAAACACGCCTTCGGCATGGTCGCTCTCATTAAAGAACCAAATCCCCAGCGGGTAATCTTCTAACGCCACCAGATACATCACGCCTTCATTAAAGCCTTCCACCGCCAACACTGTGCCGACACGACGTGGGCCGCCATCGGTTTTTACCGTTACCCGGTCATTGACCTTCATTTACTGCTCTCCTGAAATTGTCCTGCACACAGTGTAACGGAAGAAAAAGCCCGCTGCCTGATCGCGATCAGCGTCGTGCGATAACCCACACCGCATGCACGATGCCGGGAATATATCCGCACAGCGTCAGCAAAATATTCAGCCAGAAAGCACCGCCGAAACCCACTTGTAGAAACACCCCCAGTGGCGGCAACAAAATCGCAATCACAATTCGAATAAAATCCATACTAACTCCCTGATAATGAAAAATAATCGTTCAAGGTTAAGCATAGACACTGATAACAGAAATGGGGTTTGACTCGGGTAAAGATCTGTCAAAACCTGACTTTTCACTTTCTTAACGTTTAGCAGAGAGACTTCTGACGCGGCCTGCTCGTACACTTCTCCTCACTGCACCAACCCCAAAGGCGCAGTCAACCTAAAAGTAACAAGGATTTTTGCCCGCGCAGCGCGGGCTTTTTTTTGCCCGAAATCTGCCCTTCCCGCCCACGTCCCTGCGTTGTCTATACTTAACCTGAATCTCATCGCCTCTGGGAGGCCCACTATGACGACCGCGAAAGAGTACAGCGACAACGTGCAGCGTGAAGTGAATATCGATGTAGAAGCATTGCTGGAAGCGATTCAGAAGAAAACCTCAGGCGAGGTTAAAGAGTTCATGGAAGCGGAACATGCGCATCGGGTGAAGGTGAATGGTGAAGCCTACGACTCCTACACCGAACTGGCAGAAGCCTTCGAACTCGACATCCGTGACTTCTCCATCACCGAAGTGAATCGCTGAAATCGATTTCAAAAAAATACCCGGCGGGGGCGCCGGGTAAAGTTAATCAGAAAATTCGTTACACCAGGGAATTCTTAACACCCGATTGAGGTTACGCTTTAGTCAACACAAGACAAGTCCCAATTTTGCGTGTAAATCGAACAAAAATGCATTAGCTTCCCCGTATGTTACCGAAAACACTCTGTGCTCACTGTGTTTTTCACGTGCACAAATCACGCACGAACCGCGTAGTACGTATGACGATTTAAGATTTATCCTGGAACTTACCCGCGAAAAAGTGTGATCCCGATTACGCTATTATACTGATTGCTCTCTGCTTTATGGATGCGCCTGGCGTAAGGAGTGTAACGATGCTCAGACTCGATTCGTCCTTAATGATAGTGACCGACCTCGATGGCTCGCTGCTGGACCATCATGATTACAACTGGGATGCCGCCAGTGAGTGGCTGACACGCCTGAAACAACATGCTATCCCCGTGGTGATTTGTTCCAGCAAAACGGCGGCTGAAATTATTCCTTTGCAGAAACGCCTCGGTCTCAGCGGTTCCCCTTTTATTGCCGAAAATGGTGCCCGCATTGCGCTCAATGGCGAACAGCGCCTCGCGGATGAACCGGGCGAACCCTATCTGCAGTTGTGCCAGACGCTGCGTAAACTGCAATCCGACTTCCGCTTCACCGGCTTTCATGATTTCAGCGATGCCGAAGTCGCTCGCTTCACCGGTTTGACACTCACCGAAGCCAGCCAAAGTCGGCTGCGTGATGCCTCAGAAGTGGTGCTGTGGCGGGATGATGGCGATAAGTTAGATGACTTTCGCGCCGCATTGGCGGAACACCACTTAGCGCTGACGCAGGGAGGTCGATTCTGGCATGTGATGCCAGCCGGCAGTGGCAAAGGTGTGGCACTCACCCAATTGCAGCAGCATCTGGCGCAACAGGAAGCACGCACCCGCATCACCATCGGATTAGGCGATGGCCCTAACGATGTACCGATGCTGGATCAGGTTGATTATGCCGTGGTGATTAAAGGCTTCAGCAAGACCCCGGTAAGACTCCAGCGCGAAGATCATCAACACGTTTATCACACCGCGCATGTCGGCCCAATGGGCTGGCGTGAAGGGCTGGATTACTTTCTGGCGCAACCCGATTAACCGCCTGACCTAAGGATGAGACGATGAGTGATTTTTACCAAAATGGTGTCATTACTAACTTTCATAATCTCACCCACCGCAGCGTTGAATCGCTGGAAAAAGAGATGGTGCGTTTTGCCCGTAAACGCAAAATGGGGCTGATTTTACCTTCGCTGTTTTCCGAGTTAGAAGGGCCGGCACTGGATAATATCGTCAGCGAACTGGCCAAAGTGCCCTATCTGGATGAAATCGTCATTGGTTTGGATCGGGCCGATCGTGAGCAGTTTCTCTTTGCTCGCGAGTTCTTCTCGCGGCTGCCGCAACGGCATCGCATATTATGGAATGACGGCCCGCGCCTTAAAGCACTGGACGCGGAATTGGATAAAGAAGGGTTATCTCCCAGTCAGCCGGGCAAAGGGCGTAACGTGTGGTTCTGCACTGGCTACACGCTGGCCTCGGATCGTACGCAGTGCGTGGCGCTGCACGATTGCGACATCGTCACCTATGAACGCGGCATGCTCGCCCGCCTGCTCTATCCGCTTGCCAACCCCGCTTTCCAGTATGAGTTTTGCAAAGGGTTTTATGCGCGCGTGGCAGATGGAAAACTCAATGGCCGCGTCGGCCGCCTGCTGGTCGGCCCGCTGTTGCGATCGCTGCAAAAGGTGTATGGCCATTCCGAATATCTGGATTACCTCACCAGCTTCCGCTATCCGCTTTCCGGTGAATTTGCTATGCGCACTCACGTGCTGAATGGCATAAAAATACCCGGTGACTGGGGGCTGGAGATTGGCGTGCTATCGGAGATCTACCGCAATTACACCACGCGTCAGACCTGTCAGGTGGAGATTGCGGATAACTACGATCATAAGCACCAGCCGCTGGCCGAAGAGGATGGCACCGGCGGTTTGAAACGGATGAGCAATGACATTGTACAATCACTGCTGCGTAAACTCGCCACCATGGGCGTGCCACTGACCAGTGACTCGTTCCGCGTGCTCAAAGCCACCTACTACCGCAACGCGCTGGACATGATGGAGATTTATAATCACGAAGCGACGATGAATGGCCTCAAGTTTGACCAACACATCGAAGAAGCTGCCGTTGAAATGTTCACTCAGGCCATCCTTGATGCCGGACAGTCCTTTATCGAACGTCCTAACGAGAAGCCATTTATCCCCAGCTGGAGTCGGGTGCAATCCGCGTTTCCTGACATCCTGCAACGTATCTATCAGGCGGTGGAAGAGGACAACGACGGCAAAGTCTAACCTTCCGCACACACGCGATTACGGCCGCTGGTTTTAGCCTGATACAGGCGACGATCGGCGGTCGCTTGCAGACTCTCTGCGTGATAATCGCCCTGCTCTTCACTGCTGGTAACCCCCGCCGACAGTGTCACGCTAAACGTCGAATTACAGTTCACCAGTATCGTTTTGGCGGCTAAGCGCGTACGGATGCGCTCTGCCACCGCGCTGGCATCCTCCAGGGTGGTTTCCGGCAACACGATACAGAACTCCTCACCGCCAATGCGCCCGGCAATGTCATATTTGCGCAGCGTATGGCTAATGACGCCCGCAACGCGAATCAGCGCCTGATCACCTGCCGCATGACCCCAGGTGTCATTGACGTTTTTGAAGTGATCAACATCCAGCTGTATCACCGCCATCGGTGTTTGCTGCTGTTTGTTGTGTGCTGCCAGGGCCACAAACTGCTCGAAGAAGGCATTGCGATTGAGCAGGCGCGTCATGCCATCATAATTGGCGCGCCAGGTGAGTTTGGAGGAGAGATCGTCCATGCGCCGCACCAGACGAACAATCACCTGATGTGAAACCAGCAGCAACACGACAAATAACAGCCAGGTGCCAAACAGGAAGAGTGCAACGCGTCCCAGAGGCTGCGCTATGCCCTGTTTCAGGCTCTGAATGTTGACCAGATAAGCGTCGACGTTAGTCAGTTTGCTCCAGCTGGTAAATTGCGTCCCTAAGCGCATGATGCCCGCGGGATGCAATCGCATCTGCTGTTCAAGCCGTGCTTGTTGTTCATCCGTTAAGGGCTTGTCATGCAGGGCCGAAAGCCGGGTGATTTCATGCATACTGCGGTCGACGATAAGCAACTTGCCCTGTAAGTAACTTTGCCGCGCCTCGTTTAATAACGCGTGAATGCGCTGTTGAGTGAAATCCATTGAGAGAACGCCGTACCAATAGTCCCCGCTGACGACAGGCGCACTCACCGTGATCATCAGTCCTTCATTGAATAGCCCTTGGTAGGCTTCGGTCCAGCGCAGGCGTGAATGCTGCGGATTGCGCGGGTCCAACTCGCGGAAATAAGGCCGTTTCACCATCGTGGCATAGGTTTCTTCAAGCTCCTGCGGGCTTTGCGGTGGCCGGGAACTGATAAAGAAACCCGCGCGCGAGGTGTACCAAAAGCGTGAGTGGAAGTCCTGTTCCGGATCGCCAAATTGCATAATAAAGCTGAACTCCAGCGCAGCGCGGAGCTCCTGAGCAATGTGCTCGCTATCGCGTTGTAACAGAGGGTCTTGCTGTATCCAACTGTCACTCATCCCATTCAATGGCATGCTACGCGGGCTGGCGATCCGCAACTGCCAGGTGTGCTGTTGACGCAATTGCTGAAAACGTTGTGATGCTTCTCGTCCGTGATCAGAGTCCAACGGATGGGTTAACGCATAGGTCAGCATTTTCTGGTAGTACATCAGTTCATCGAGGCTTTCCTGAAACTGACTGTCGAGGCTTTTTTGAAAATCAGCGAGCTGCGCGCGTTGGCGCTCTTCATAGTTGTTTTTAAGCTCAACCGCTTCATGCGCCGTGAGGAACGCTGAAAATATAAATACCGCTAAAAAGCAGAGATGCACCGGTAAAAACGGATTTTTCGCTCGCGGTGGGAGGGGCGAGTTTGGCATCAGCAACCATGCTCCGAAAGAAGTCGAATGCCAAAAGTGTAGTCAGGTGATAAGGAAGCGTACAGGCAGGGATCAAAGGAAAATCAAATAGCTAAAAACGCAACGGGACGGTGGTTGCCGTCCCGAATGCGTTCAGCTGGCCAGCTGCTGCGCGGTCGACAGGTGACTCAGTTCGTCACTGCGGAACGCCTCACGACGCACACTGTAGCCATCATACCAACGACACTCTACCATTCCGCTGGCATAGCCGGTCACCACCATCGTGGGTCCGCCCTCTTTCTGCTGAACTTCGTCACTGATCGCAAAGGTCATACCGCGCCCTCCCTTTTTCCGTTGAATGAACGAAATTAGGTATAGCAGCTGCACAGGGTTTTTGCCTATAGGATATTGCTATTACTGTGACGAATTCGGAATAAGCAGTTAAAAATGTTGTTTATAAAAAAAGCCGATAAAAATTATTATCGGCTTTGAAGCAGTTTCCCGGGTGGGAAAATCAAATTTTGCAGCCTTCGCAATCAGCTTCATCGCTGATATCTGCTGGAACTTCATTGGCTTTTTCCGCCGCTTTGGCTTCAGCCTGCTCCAGTTGCGCATCGATATCAAATTCAAACATATCGTCGTTCATCATCGTTCTCCTGACCCGTGATTAGAAATTTCCTGCGCTTTATACCGATTTTCCACGCAGTTTAGCAATCAGATTTACCGCCAACAGCACGATCGACCCAATGATAAAACCGAGCACCAGATTGGCGCCGTTACTCAGAAGCGCCGATACCACACCATTAAAGCCGCCGCTGTATTCCATGATGGCGTGATGCAGCGGCGCGATGCCATGCACGATGATGCCGCCGCCCACCAGGAACATGGCGACCGTGCCGACCACGGACAACACCTTCATTAACCAAGGCGCTAACGCCAGCAGTGCACCGCCGGTCGCCTGAGCCAGCGTGGAGGATTTTTCACGCAGCCAGTATCCGAGATCGTCAATTTTGACAATCATCGCCACAATGCCATACACCCCAATGGTCACCAGAATCGCAATGCCCGCCAGAATGAGCACTTGGTTTAACAACGGTGCTTCGGAAACGATCCCCAGAGTGATCGCCACAATCTCTGCGGACAAAATAAAGTCAGTGCGCACCGCACCTTTGACCTTATCTTTCTCGAACTGGCGAGGATCCTGCTGTGCCAGCTTGTCGAGGCGCTGTTGACGCGCTTCTGGTGTGCTTTCGGCTTTATCGTGATTCAGGCTATGTAATACCTTCTCCACGCCTTCATAACAGAGATACGCTCCGCCCAGCATCAGCAGCGGTGTGATCAGCCAGGGCGCAAACGCTGAAATCACCAACGCCAGTGGCACCAATATTAATTTGTTTAGAAAGGAGCCTTTTGCCACACTCCAGACCACCGGCAATTCCCGGTTGGCCTTAACTCCGGTGACCTGCTGCGCATTGAGTGACAAATCATCACCCAATACGCCCGCAGTCTTCTTTGCAGCAACCTTGCCCATCACTGAAATATCATCAAGCAAGGTCGCAATATCATCCAGAAGCGTTAATAAACTGGTTCCTGCCAAAATAGTTATCCTTATTCCGGTTCGTGATCCTGACAACAGGGGCAACGCTCAACCGCCGTGACCGTCATATCGGCGATGCCCGCACAGTCCCATTCAACGCGAAGTGCCTGCCCGGCAACATCACCCGCATGAACATATTTGCTCACCGGACTTTCCGTCATCCCACTGATCTCTTCAGTGGCCACTAACTGCTCACCCAGATAGATGCGAGCTGTTGCGTGGGTGTTCACCATCCGCTCATCGCGGAGTTGATACAAGCGTTTGACCGTCAGTTTAATGCTGCTCATGGCTCTATTCCGCGTCCCAGAGAAAGGGGTGATCTAAACCGTTATGGTGGCTAAAAGCAACAATCACGCGCTACTCTTCGCGATAGTGATGCAACCCCTGATGATCAATTTCACCGCTGTGCGTGGCGGCAAGCAGCCACTCCTCCAGCCGTTCAATGAGTGCAACGTCTTCCAGTCGCAGTTTACCGCGCAACGCACACTCCCAGACGATCAACACTTTCCAGCCACTCTGCTGCAATTGCTGGATATAGCGACGATCACGCTCAACGTTACTGTTGATTTTTCCGGCCCAGAACTCGGTGCGCGTGGCAGGCATATTAAATAGATAGCAGTGGTGACGATGCCAGAAGCAACCATGCACAAAGATGATCGCTTTCTGCTGCGGCAGCACAAAATCGGGGCGGCCCGGCAGCGCCTTATCCTGCACGCGATAACTGAACTCGCGATCTTTTAGAATCAGCGCAATACGTTGCTCAATCGCCGTATCCTGTTGACGAATGGCGCGCATATTTTTGCTGCGGATGTTTTGCGGGTGGACGTCTGCCATGGCGTCTCCTTTTAATGGGGCTCCTTCAACTTTAGCGGTTTAAGGCAAAAGCGAAAGGCACGCGCAACAAGTGTGTGAATGTGCGATGAGTGTTAGCATAGTGGCTTCACTGTTAAGGAAAAACGCATGCTTGCTATCGACCCCGCCGCGACCGTCTCGCCCTCCCCGTTTACTGCTGCTCCGGATGACGCAACATCGCTGTTAATGCAGGTGCTCGATATCTATGCCGCGCGCGATCTGGTACAGACCTTAACCGAGGCTGGCGGCAGAGACTGGAGCATCCCACGGCTGAATCGTATTCGTCAGGGAAAAAGTCCTGCTCCCGCGCTCTCCAGCAATGAGGTGGAAAGCTTACGATCTCTGCTGCCATCACGCCCCGCCCATTATGACGCTGCTAAATTCCAGTTTGTCGATCTGTTTGCCGGCATCGGCGGTATTCGCCGTGGCTTTGAACAAATTGGCGGTCAGTGCGTCTTTACCAGCGAATGGAACAAAGAAGCGATCCGCACCTACAAAGCCAACCACTATAGCGATCCGGCACGACATCAGTTCAACAGTGATATTCGTTTGGTGACACAGCCCGCAGGACTTTCTGACGAAGACGCAATTTACCAGCACATCGATCAAACCATTCCCGACCATCAGGTATTGTTGGCTGGTTTTCCCTGCCAGCCCTTTTCACTGGCGGGTGTGAGTAAGAAGAATGCGCTGGGTCGCGCACACGGTTTTGAATGCGAAGCCCAGGGCACGCTGTTTTTCGATGTCGCGCGCATCCTGGCGGCCAAGAAACCGCCGTTTTTCGTGCTGGAGAATGTGAAAAACCTCAAGAGCCACGATAAGGGCCGCACCTTCGCCATCATTATGGCGACGCTGGATGAACTCGGATACGACGTGGCCGATGCTGCCGATAACGGCTCACCCGATGCGAAGATCGTGGATGCACGCCATTTCTTACCGCAACATCGCGAACGTATTGTGCTGGTCGGTATTCGTCGTGACAGTGGTTTGAGCAACGGCTTTTCACTGCGCGCACTCTCCACACTTTACCCGCAACAGGTGCCGTCGTTACACAGCCTGCTGGAGCCCACGCCAGAGGCGAAATACATTCTGTCGCCAACGTTGTGGCAATACCTGTACCAGTACGCGAAGAAGCACAAAGCCAAAGGCAACGGTTTTGGTTTTGGCCTTAACGACCCGCATAACCCTGACATTTGCGTTCGCACTCTCTCGGCGCGCTATTACAAGGATGGTTCGGAAATTCTGATTGATCGCGGTTGGGATCAGGCTCAGGGTGAGGCAGACTTCCAGCATGCCAGTAACATGGCACGGCGACCGCGTCGTTTGACGCCGCGCGAATGCGCCAGACTGATGGGTTTTGAAGCGCCGGGAGAATCATCGTTCCGTATTCCCGTCTCCGATACTCAGGCCTACAAACAGTTTGGTAACTCGGTGGTGGTACCGGTTTTTGCGGCGGTGGCTAAGCTGCTTTCACCACTGATCGAGCAGCATCTTCTGACACAGAAGCCATAGCGATGGTATTCAGGCCATTCGCTTGCGCGCATACACCGAGTTTATCAGGTCCATAATTTCCTTTAGGGACGGGCTTTGTGCTGTTTTGCTTTGATTCCCCGCCCCTGTCACCAAACTGTCACGCCCGCTCCCAATACTCCTTTTTATTTTTGGGGGCGTTAGATGTCACTCCTTTCCGTTATCTCCTTACCGCTGCGTTTACGTACACGATTCTCATGGCGGATGCCATTATGGCTCACCAGTTTGCGCAGCCAGTTCTTGCTGTTTATCGTGCTGTTCTGTCTGCTGCAATTTGCCGGTGTGCTGCTGCTGAGCAACCACGTCAACCAGACGCAAACCTCGCTGCAGCAAGCTAACCAACTTCGGGAAAGGCTGGCCCTGCTGGATAAAGCGCGCATTGAGCTGCTGACCGCCAGTGATAACAGCCATCGCGCAGGTATCTACCTGATGCAGGATCAGCAAAGTGGCTCGGTTGATAGTTGGAAAAGTCTTGCCGCCGCTTCCGATGACTCGTTGAAAAAAGCCCAGACACTGTTTGCTGCTTATCATGCCAAAGCTGACAGCCCGTTAGCGCAAGGTTTTGCCATGCTGGCGGAAGGTTTGCAGGAGCAGTTAAAAGGCTTGTCGGCCAACGATATTAACGCCTTCTTTATGGTGCCGATGCAGGCCTTTCAGCAGCAGTTCAACGATGCCTGGTTTAGCGAAATCGAACAGGCCAACCACCAGCTGAGCAGCGTTAACCAGAACACGCTGAGTACGCTGAAACAGAGCCGCAATATGTCGCTGATAGTCAGTGCCATTCTCATGGCGCTGTTGGTATTGGCCTCCAGCCTGTTGATGCGAGGTGTGCTGTTACCGTTGCGACGCGCGAATAAGCAATTGGAACAGATCGCCACTGGCGATTTGGTGCCTGGCCATGATACGCCGCGCCGTCAGTCTTTGGAGACGCGTCAGCTGTTCCAGACCATTGAATCCATGCGCAGCGGTTTGCAACAGATCGTCAATGATATCAACACCGTTGCAGTCAGCGTTGCCGCGGGTGCTGAGGATATGCAGCAGCACAATGAGCAGGTGATGCAGCAACATCAGGCGCAAAACGCCAGTTTCCATCATCTTTCCCAGCGTTTGCACCGTGTATCAGAAGAGGTGGAAATCGGTGCGCAGTTCTCACAACAGGCCACGCAGGAAGCCCAATCAGCAGACGCGTTGATGCGCAACTGCGCCACCGAAGTCGATAACATGGAGCTCAAGATGCAGCAAATTGTGACCGCATCGGGCAATATCGCCGGGATTGTCGGCATGCTGGATAGCCTGTCGATGCAGACGCGTTTGTTATCGCTCAATGCCGCCATTGAATCTGCGCATGCCGGCGCTTATGGTCGCAGCTTCTCGGTGGTGGCAAAAGAGATGGGCATGCTGTCACAGCAAAGTGGCGAATCGACGCGCCAGATTGATGGCTTAATTCAGCACACTCAGCAGCATGTGAATGATGGTTTTGACAAAGTAAAAGCGCTGGAAGTGTTGTTCGCACAGATTAGTGCTGCGGTGTCGGGTGTGGTGACACAGCTGGATGAACTACAGCAAAACACCACGGCACAGAGCCACCGTGTGAGTAAGATTGCACATGAAGTAGTGGAGATGAGTAATCAGCTTCAGCAAAACGAAGCGTTGAACGCGCATCAGGTTCAGGCCGCAGCTCAACTCCGTGAACTCTCAGACCGCCTCGCCCAGCGCGCACAGCAATTCCGCGTCGACGCCGCATGAATCGCAGAGATAAAAAAACCCGTCAATGACGGGTTTTTTTATTTATTTCTTCTTTTTGCCTTTCTTCAGCAGCGCACGCACCTGCTTCAGTTCAGACGCGGAAAGCTGTTCAGCTACCGCTTCTTCGGTATGCAGACTATCAACGGCCGGTTGCTCAACAGCATGTAAACTGGCCTGTAAGCGGTTAACGATCTCCTGACTCATGGAGATTTGGTTATCGGCGGCTAACTGTTTGATGTGCTCTTTCAGTGCCGGGTCAATTTTAATGGTTAAGTTAACGGTCTCGGTCATCTTCATACTCCCTTTTGATTTACAACAACGTAGCGGAAGAAGATGAAAGTTAACAGACTGTCATAAAAATTTAATATTAAGAGTGTATGGGGCTGAAATCCCTTAATACCGACTCATCAATGGTGGTCAGATTGCCCTGTAATTCCGCACAGAGTTTGCCCATATACTGCACGAGAAAATCGGCATTATGTTCCGCCAGCAGGCGCCCCGCTTCGGTTTGCATGGTTTCGGGCAGACGTAAAAGTTTTTTCTGGAAATGGTCCAGAGTCCATTTTACATCATCTAATTCACGCTCTTTGCCTAAGGGATCTTCGCTGTCAAACAGCGGTCGTCCCAGTGCCCCTGCCGTGTAGAAAACACGCGCAAGGCCGATAGCACCTAAAGACTCAAGGCGATCGGCATCCTGAACGATCTTTGCTTCCAGTGTTTGTGGCGTGATGCGCGCACTAAAGCTGTGCGCCTGGACCGCATGGGCAACACCGTCGAGCAGCTCCTGTGGGAAATCAGGGAAGTCCTGCTGCAGAATGCGACGCGTCTCTTCCGCGGCATAGGTCGATGCCAAATGGCGCTCGGGGTGGTTTTTGGGCAGGTTGACCACATCGTGGAAGTAGCAGGCGGTCAGCACCACCATGGGGTCAGCTGCGCTGTGCTGCATGATGCGGTTGGCGCTCATCCAAACACGACGCAAGTGCGCGATATCATGGGCTTTGTCGTCATGCAGCCAGTTTTGCTGCAGCCAGTTCTCGTAGCGTTGTTGCCAGCGGGTGAGTGACATCGTGCTTCTCCTTATTGCTGTTATAAAAGCACCGCTCAATCAGGGTGCTGCTCCTGGTAACATCATAGCGGTCTGGTCGTGACACTTTTTTTACATCCTTCCTGGATGTGCAAAGCGTAAAAAATGAGACTCCGATCTTGTTATAGCGCTGTTAATGCGCGTTTCCCAGCACAGATCACGTTTTAAGCATTTCCTTAGCGTCGTTTTAGTTAATCAACTCTGTTAAACATGAGTAATCTATTTTGACCATCAACAATTTTCACATTGCTGAGATATTCCAGTTAAACGTGCTGATTAACTCTGAGTAAAGGCGATAATCACCCACGACTAAATCCGAAAAGATTCCCATCGTGGCCGTTATAACGTACTGTATAAGGGATATTTCCGGCTCAGCATTGCCTGACGTGCTGCTATTAGCACGCATTTTGCTTATGAGCCATTTTTAAAACCGGAATATGCAGGAAAAGCCTGATACTAAGGCGACAAATTATTAAGCAAATCGATTCAAACCCATTATGCTGATTCTCACATCTGCGGATGCGGATGTTTCGTCGAAGTTCTCCGGGTTAGTGACACTACATGAGGTACGTAATGAAAGAACGGCCGATTCTTTTTTCCGAACAGCGGGTCCGCGCCCTGCTTGTTGGCCAGCAAACGCAAACCCGGCGCATCATGAAAACTCAGGCTTTTGGCCCGGGTCAGGATCATCACGAAGGCGTACATGCATTCGACGTCAGCGCTAACCATCTTCACGGCTATAAGCTGATGTCGATGTCGGATATCAGCTCTCACTGCCCGTACGGGCAGGTAGGCGATCGCTTGTGGGTCCGTGAAACGTGGCGCGGCCCGATCGTGCCAGAGGAGCAACTGCCAGAATACGAACGCGATCCCCTGCCCTTCCGCACACCTGCTTTTTGCCAGTATCGAGCGGACAGCAACGAACTCGGTCAGTTGGATGAAGATCTGCAGGACGCTGAACAATTTGGCTGGCAGACCGCGATCCATATGCCACGCTGGGCCAGTCGAATTAGTCTGGCGATCACGTCCGTGCGTGCTGAGAAAATTCAGGACATCAGTGAAGATGACATCATGGCCGAGGGCGTGCAGACCGATACGCACTTCCTGAATAACTTCTTCACTATGAATATGAATGCGGAATCCCCTAAAGAGGCCTACCGCAAAGCGTGGCAAAAGCAGTACGGTGCCACCAGTTGGGAAGTGAACCCTTGGGTGTGGGTGATCGAATTCCAGCGTCTGGAGAAAGACTAATCACTTCATCATGACAAGGCCGCTGCATAGAGCGTAATGCTTGACAGTTCAGCGCCTGACGGTCGCCATGAAGGGTGACCCTACCAGAATGAATGCGGTTTTTTGTAAGGTGCGCAATGGTGCGCACCTTTTTATTTTCTCCCGGCTTTGCCACGCCAATCACAGACAATTTCTGTAGCAACTGATTGAATATCCGGCTTTGATTCTGCGCTGGTAATTTTTGTCTTGCCGCGCCAGGATAAACCTTTCCACCCTGCAGAGTGAGTCGCGCGATGTTTAAATGGCCATGGAATGCGCAGGTTGATGCAACAGTGACGGCGCTACCCTGGCAGCAGGCGCTGGCGCAGCCTATTTTCTCTTTGCTGACCGCAGCAGAACAATCCACTCTCACTGCGCTGGCCCAGCGCTTCCTGCAACAGAAGAAAATCTCCCTGCTGCAGGGTTTACAACTCAATGAACTGCAACTGGCACGCCTGGCGTTGCTGTTTTGCTTGCCAGTGTTGAAGCTCGGGCTTGAATGGCTCGATGGCTTTCACGAAATCCTCATCTATCCCGAACCTTTCAACGTCAACGACCACTGGGAAGATGACAGTGGACTGGTGCACCATGCCGCTGCTGTGCATGCCGGTCAGAGCTGGACACAAGGCCCTGTGGTGTTGAATGCGTTGGATATTCAAGACTCTTTCGACCTGTCAGGCTACAACCTGGTGATCCACGAAGTGGCACATAAGTTAGATGCGCGCGGTAGCGGCTACACCAGCGGTATCCCGGCCATTGCGTTGCGAGACGTCGCGCAATGGGAAAAGGATTTGCTCGCAGCAATGGAAGAGATTGAAGCGGAGGTGGAACTGGTAGGCGAGCAAGCGGCGACTATCGATCCTTACGCCGCCAGTGATGCTGCCGAATGCTTTGCCGTGCTGTCAGAGTACTTCTTTAGTGCACCCGATCTATTGGCACAACGATTCCCTGCCATGTATCAGCACTTACAGCAATTTTATCGTCAGGACCCGATAGCCCGTTTATCCGTGGAATCTGCTTAAATCGCGATCGCTTTGTACTTTTGCTAGCCAGTTGAATACAAATGTGTTTTTAGCTGTTGACACATAAAGGGGGGGCCATTAATATGCGCCTCGTTCACACGATTCCTCTGTAGTTCAGTCGGTAGAACGGCGGACTGTTAATCCGTATGTCACTGGTTCGAGTCCAGTCAGAGGAGCCATATTTAGAGAAGCCCGCTCAGGGAAACCTGAGCGGGCTTTTTGCTATTCCGTTTAAATCCTTAAAAATTGCGATCCCTGTCATAATGTGGCAATGCTCATAAGAACATAAGTTGTTCATCTGTTCATTGACCTCTAAGCTGATTAAACACCCGCTTAGTGATCTTTTCAAACAGGAGGCGATGTCTGGATTATGGCGACAACTCTTTATCCTTCCGCACATCTTGCAGAACTATTCTTTCCCATCACACATGATGAGGAAGCCATGCTGCAGGTCATCAGTAAAATAGCCGTTAGTGATTACTATCAAGGATTTGAAACAGGCATTATTCACCACCCCACTATCGCCAAAAAGATCTCTTCTCTGGCTCAAGAGCATCATTTGCATGTCACCCAGTGGCTCACGTTTGAGTTACTGAAACAAGATTTAAACCTGAGCAGCCTGGACAGTGAGCTTCGCACAAAATCAATTCGTCGTGCCTGTGAATTAGTCCACATGGCTGCGGAGTGCGGTACAACGAAACTGTCACTGGTCAGCGGCAGCGATCCCGGAGATGCGCAACGGCCTGAAGCGATGAAAGGCTTTAGTGAAGCCATCGTGCAAATCGGTGAAACCGTCAGCCAATATGACGGGATGCTACTCCAGATCGAACCTCTCGATCGTTTTGCGCATAAATGTCAGTTAATTGGCCCAACAGATGAGACCGTGGCATGGATGAAACAGTTGCGCCCAGATTGCCCAAAACTCTATCTCGCATGGGATAGTGCGCATGTTGCGCTCAATCAGGAAGACCTCACTGAATCGCTAACACTCGCTGCACCCTTTATTTCACAGCTTCATCTGGCGAATGCCATTCTCGACCCGCAGGCGGCTGGATTTGGTGATTACCACATGAAATTTGGCGAGCCCGGTTTCCTCACGCATGACACTGCTGCACAGATCATCCACACCGCTCGCAACCTGCCACTGCCTTCAGAACTCGGCCCGATTTCTATCGCAGTAGAGATGCGAACGACCGCGCAGGATGATCTGTGGGACAATGAGCAACAATGCCGGGATTTTTTGCAGCGTGCGGGAATCGCTTAATGAACAAGGGGGAATGAACTCCCCCTTGTTCATTAATATATCGGGGTTAGCAGTGGACTACCTGATTGATAAGCTGAGATATTATCCAGCACTAATTTCGCCATTGCAGCACGAGTGGCATGGGTAGCGCTGCCAATATGAGGCGTGACCACCACATTATCTCGATTAAGCAGTGCCTGCGGTACATTGGGTTCATCAGCAAAAACATCCAACCCTGCGCCGCCAATGCTCTCGGTGTCTATGGCTTCAACTAACGCGGCTTCGTCAATGACGCTGCCTCGCGCAACATTGATGACTATCCCTTCAGCGCCCAATGCCGCTAATACTTCACGATTTATCAGATGGCGGCTCTCCTTGCCGCCGCTGGCACAGATAATCAATACATCACTGTTCTCGGCTAACGAAACCAGTGAGGGATAGTAAGTGGCGTCCTGACTTTGATGATCTGAGCGCGCATAGTAGTTAATCTTCATGGCAAATCCTTGTGCCCGCTGAGCGACTGCCCGGCCTATACGCCCAAAGCCGACAATACCCAGACGCGCGCCGCTAACTTTGAAGGCTGGAGGAAAGCTCCCTTCATGCCAGCCTCCGCGCTCTATATACTGTTGGGCAGCATTGATACGCCTGGCAACATTCAACATAAGCGCAATAGCCAAATCAGCCACATCCGCGGTTAAAATATCGGGCGTATTGGTGACGAAAATTCCGCGTTGTCGTGCGGCGTGAATATCCACGCCATCATAACCCACGCCAAAAACAGCGATTAGCTTTAAATTTGGCAGTCGACTGATTAATTCATCATCAACAATGGATTCACCACTGGCTAAAACAATGTCGATTGTTTGTTCATCTGGCGGCTGCAAATCTACAAGTTCAATCACGCTATTACTGAGTGCCAACTGATCAACCAAGGTTTGTGGCACTTTATTCACGCGCAGTATTAATGGCATACACTCTCCCTAAAATGAACAACTACTTTTGGAATGATAGCTGACCATCTTTAGTCGGCAGTTTATTGAAATTAATACAGAGTGTGCCCAGCGTATAACAACCGGCACAAATGGCGAAATAGACTAAAACACTTTCATAACTTCCTGTCACTTGCAAAATGATTCCGACCAGAATCGGCACAAGGATGCCGGCACAACTGTTAGCCATATTCATAAAACCCCCCACCATGCCCACACGGTCTTTCGGTGCCAAAATAGCTGGAAAACTCCAATACAGACTACCGAACATCATAAAGAAGGCGGCGATGGATAACAGGCCTACTGCCAGATTTGGATTTTTAATCGTCGCTAACGCATACAACACACCAAGGCCCACCAATCCCGACACTGACAATAAGCTTTTTAGTGCAACGTTGTGACTCATCCCTTTTTTCACCAGGTAATCAGCAAAGAAGCCGCTAAATAAACAACCGGCGGTACCCATAATAAAGATTAAGAAAGTCGAATTACCAATTGAAGCGAGTTGTAATCCTTGTGCCTGAGCCAAGTAACTCGGTCCCCATGTCAATAATCCCCAGTACACCATGCCCCATGAAGCGCGCCCAACCATGATGGCGATCATGGTAAACCAGCTGATGCCAAGCCCTTTGGTGGGTGTAATGTCGGTATTCGTCGCCGATCCATCAACATTGCCCGCCGCGATGTAATCGACCTCTTGCTGACTCACTTTAGGATGTTCCGTTGGACGGTCACGTAGTATCCGCCAGGCAAAAAATCCTAACAGCATGGTGAACAGGCCCACCACCACAAAGGTCACGCGCCAGGAATCGAGCACAACGATCAAATGTGCGACAATAATCCCGCCAATGGCCACCCCCAGCGGACTGCCTGAATCCATAATCACAGCCCCACGACCACGTTCTGATTGCGTCAGCCAGGTGGAACTTAACTTTGCCCCGCTTGGCGATACCGGCGCTTCCATAGCACCTAAGCCTATACGTGCCAGGATCAAGCTAAGCCCGCCACTCGCCAAACCAATAATGGCCTGGAAGAACCCCCAGCCAAACAGCGCGCCAGTAATGATTTTTCTCGGCCCATAGCGGTCCAGTAACCAGCCGCCTGGAATTTGTAATAACGCATATGACCAGAAAAAACTGCTGAGAATGAGGCCTTGCATCGTCGGTGAAAGATGGAATTCATCTTTAATGTAAGGCATGCCAATTGATAACGTGATTCGGTCCATTAAATTAACGGCTAACAGAAAGAACATTGTGGCAAATATCGCCCAGCGAAATTGGGTCGGCTTGCCGGATTTTGGTGAGGCATTCAATGTAGAGTCAGACATAATTAACCTTCAGTTTTGAAATCGTTAAACAACGGATTATTCAAAGAAGCTTAAAGTACGCTTTACTTTTGGATCGAAAATGCACAGGTAAAACCCGCTGACGAATCCATCAGCGGTTATTATCACAACGTTTGTTATTGACTGACTGGATTATACCCCAGCCATTCCTCTAGTTTTTTTCGGGACTGTATTAAGACATGGAGACTGACATCCGCATCCACGGGTAATTCACCGCGCAGCGGATAACTGTCTCTTTGTCGATGCATACGTAATGGAATTTCCAGACTGCAAGGAATATTTAATTTTTCCAGTGCTTTGAGCATCGGTACATAATTGAGCTGACCATATCCCAGCGGGGTGAAATGAACTTCACCGTCGACGACATTCAAATCCTTAAGATGGCAGTGCTGTGCACCCGGCAACATCGCGATGCCTTGTTCAATCGCGTCAACTTCTGGGCAGAGCGAAACAATGTTGCCGGCATCCACATTGAATGCCACCGCGGGATGATTAATTTCATTCAGTAAGGAAAAGCCATCATCTGCTAATTGAAACACGTCATAATTCGGGTCACCCCCGTTTTCCAGACAGATGACACATCCATGGTCAGCAGCGACAGGCGCCAATTCTTTTAGATTTGCAATAATCTGCTGGCGGTCTTCTTTACGTCCAACGCAAATATTAATCCACTTAGCGCCAATCAAATTCGCAAAGCGTATGCGGCGTGTAAACTGAGCAACAGCATCTGTCGAGCCCATGTTCATGGTGGCACCGAAGGATCGCGTGCCTAACTGATGCTTTTCCAGTAACGCAGCGACCTGTCTGGCGTTTTCTTCGCCGAATAATTCAGGCGGCATCTCACCGACATAGCCTTGGTTATAGGCCAGTTCCACATAATGAAAGCCTGCTTTTTTAATGGTGCTGAAAGCCACATCCATATCTAAACCGTCAAACATCGCCGTGTTTACGCCAATTTCCAGCTTACTCATGATGCCCTCCCTATTGAACTAAAGTTCAGCATATGACCGTATGAACACTTTTAGCAAAAAACAGAAACCCGAAATCGCGAGTGGATCACGAATGGAGACATTGATGGAAATCGGCGGTTTGAGTGGATGAACTCGAGGGCAGTTAATGTGGAGGGATGTTGTCAGTCAGGCAGGGTTGAATCGCCATAAATGGCGACCCTACGCTTAACGAGCACCGTTTTCGTAGGGTGCGGTCAGAGGTTTACACTTCCGTCCAGCCACGCAGCAGGTTGTGATACATATTCAGCAGCGACAGCAACTCTTCGCTATCACCGTGGCGTACTTTAAGGCTCTGAATATTACGGTCCAGCTCAAACAGCATTGCGCGCTGTTTATCATCACGTACCATGGACTGAATCCACAAAAATGACGCCACACGAGCACCGCGAGTGACAGGCGTGACACAATGCAGGCTGCTGGAGGGATAGAGCACCAGATGGCCGGCGGGTAGCTTCACTTTGTGTTGGCCGTAGGTATCTTCAATCACCAACTCGCCGCCGTCATAGCTGTCTGGTTCGCTGAGAAACAGCGTGGCGGAAAGATCGGTACGCATCCAGCCCGCCGCGCCGTTATGACGTACCGCACCATCAACGTGAAAACCGTAGGTTTCCCCCTGCTCGTAACGGTTAAACAAGGGTGTCGAAATCGATCGCGGTAACGCGGCAGAAAAGAACAGCGGGTTGGTGTTCAGCGCCTGCATCACCGCCGCTTGCAGTTGATCGTAAAGCGGTGTGCGTGTGTCAATCTGCTGGTTATTTTTGACCGTCGCACCCTGACTACCGACCGTTGCACGTCCGTCAATCCACTCAGCCTGCTGTAACAGCTCACTGAATTTCGCCACCTCTTCCGGTGCCAGTACGGCGGGAATGTGATACATCATCGCGTTGTTCTCTCTAATAAAAATGGGGCGCGCACGCCCCACGTTAGCACTTAGAAGTGGACGTTTGCCGTCAACAGGAATGTACGTGGTTCACCCGGATGATAGCGGTAGCCACTCTTGTTGATCGAAGCAACGTAGTTGGTATCGAAAATGTTGTACACGTTGAACTGCAGATCGAGGTTGTTATTCACCTTATATCCCAGCTTGGCATCTGCCACCCAGTAGCCTTCGGTATGATCAGGCGTGCCAACTGCGCCATCACTGCCACGACGCAAGCTGCCAACATAACGTGCACCACCGCCAACCGAAATCGCGTCAGTGGCTTGATACTGTGTCCACAAGGTGAACGCGTGCTTAGGCGTGTAGGCAATCGAAGACGACCCGTCTTGCGCCACTGCTGCCCCCTCCTTCACGGAGGCGTGCTGCATGGTGTAACCGGCAATCACTTCCCAGTCAGGCGTGATGTTACCCGTGGCTGATAACTCATAGCCCTCTACACGCTTTTTGCCGGTCTGTGAGTAGGTGCCATCATCGTTAGCATCCACTTCGTTCTCAATATCGGTGCGGAACAACGCTGCATTCAGCAGCAGGCGTTTATCCAGCACCTGCCATTTGGTGCCCACTTCACTTGACTTGGCTTTCTGTGGTTTGAAGTCGGTGCGGTTAGCACTGTTACCCGTGCCACCAGCCGCCAACGCAAAACTGCTGCCGCCTGGAGGCTGTTGCGAGATGGCATAGTTAACATACACATTGCCCTGCTCTGTCAGGCGATAGAGTGCACCGGCTTTCCAGTTCACCAGATTGCCAGACTTCGCGGTGTCCACTGTGGTCAAAGGTGTACCCGGTGCCGTACCCGCTGGGCAAGCCAACGCACCGCGTCCCGTACCACCGCAAGCCGTCGCACTGTCATACTCGGTGTGATAACTGTCGAGGCGGATGCCGCCGTTCAACTCAAAGCTTTTGGTAATGGCTAAGGTATCGAAGGCATAAATGCCGGTGGTGTCCGTCTGGCCGTTGGCATTTGCACCGTTACGATCCAGTCCACCCACCGAAATACTGCTGATAGGGTGATAGATATTCACCGCAGGCGCAGTGATCGCATTCACGCCGTAGTTGGTTTGATTTTCACGCGTGAACTCGACGCCTGCGCTGATATCGTGCCCCACCGAGCCGGTATAGAACTTCGAGGTGATATTGGTCTGGTTGGTGAGAATGCGGTTACTGACATCTTTCAGGTTGGCATTACGCGTCCAGGTCCAGGTGCCGACATCGTTAGGGTTGGGCGTGGTAATGGTGCTGCCCATCACCGCAGTCAGCAGATACTCCTGCTTAACACGCGACCAGCGCGTCGTGTTGCGAATGGTGGTGCTGTCGTTGAGGTCATGCTCAAAGCGAATGGTGCCCGTATCGGTCGTCGACTTGTCGAAATCCGAATCGGTCCCGTAGTAGTTGCTGGTCGCTACTTTGCCAGAGTTGTTCAGTGCCGCCGTGGCTGGCGTTGGCGAAGAGTAGCCCGGCAAACCAATCGTTGGGATACCGCCATCTGGCGTATTGTTTTGATGCACATGCAGGTAGTTCAAATACAGACGCGTTGACGTATCCAGACCAAATGCCAGTGAAGGTGCAACGCCATAACGCTCGTTTTCCACGTTATCGCGTGCCGCATCGTGGGTTTTCTCTCCCATCAAATTAAGACGGAAAGCGCTGTTATCGTTAATTGCCTGATTATAATCCAGCGTACCACGACGCATCCACGCGCTGCCGATGCTGACAGAGGCATCCAGACCGGTATCCAGACGCGGCTGTTTACTGATCATATTGATCGAGCCGGATGGCGCGCTGCGACCGTAATCGGTGCCGGATGGCCCTTTGATCACTTCAACCTGCTGCGTGTTAAAGGTGTCACGCGTCACGCTGCCAATATCACGGATACCGTCAACATAGATGCTGTTCGAGGTATCCATACCGCGCATATAGACGGCATCCCCCGTCGATGAGCTGCCGTTCTCACCGGCATAAAACGCACCCACGCCTGGCACGTTTTTCAGCGCATCGGTCAGATTATTCACGCCTTGATCTTTAATCACCTGATCGCTGATCACTGTCATGGTACGGGTGGTGTCTACCAGCGGGCGGCTAAATTTTGGGTCAGCAGAGGCGTTAGGGGCATACAGCGACGGAGTCTGCGCGTTAACCACTAACGTATCGTCAGTTTTTTTGGTTGAGGTGTCAGCAGCCAGGCTGGCAGCAGGAGAAATACCAATACAGAGACCCGTGAACAAGGTCAGCGAATTGAAACTGCCAAACGGCAGAGTGCGATTTTTATCCATTTTAAAAGGGAAGGTTTCTTATCGTTATTGACGCGCTTATCACATCCCATCAAGGCTAAAAGGCCGTTTTGGCATGCAACACCTAAATGATAACGCCAATGGTTATCATTTACTTTTCTATTTTTACACGCAATGTGAGGATTTGGAATACATTTCTTTACGTTAAGATTACAGAATCAATACGGTTGAATGAGACGGCGGGGTGGGACGAAATTTTTTCAACAAGAGGGAAAATGCGGACAGAAAAAACCCGCTGGACATGGCAGCGGGATTTTTATTTGGCAGTGCCGAGTTCATTCCAGTAGCTGTAGCGCATCACCTGAAGGAAGCGTTCATCTTTCATAGTAGCGATACACCGACGGATGGAATTCAATGCCATACAGTTGGCTGACTGGGATCAGCAAATCAATGTGATTGCTGAGGTCGAACTCGCGTTCTTCGTGCGGCTTAACATCAGGGCTAATTAAGCGGTTGAACCACTGCGACAGGATGGTTTTCATTGTCAGGCTCTCCAGTAATGATTGACCCTGGCAGTAAACCGCAGACCACCTAATAACCAAAACGATTAGATATGCGATGGAATCCCAGTTAATGCATATTGTGATGGCCGCAATCTGCTGCTGCCATCACTCACCTATCCCCTGCTCTTCGCCAGCATCCGATGATAGTTATTGAGCCATTTGCCGCTGGTCAAGCGTAGCCAGAAGAACACACCGCGTACGGTCCAGTCGAGGAACATACCGAGCCATACGCCCACCACACCCATACCCAGCATGATACCCAGCACATAACCCGCCACCACGCGTGCGCCCCACATGCTAAACATCGACACATACATGGTATAACGCGCATCGCGTGCGCCTTTCAGTCCAGCAGGCAACACCCATGAGGCAGTCCAGATAGGCATAAAGGCGGCGTTCAGCCAGATGAGGTGTTTCGTTACCTCGATCACTTCAGGATCGCGCGTATAGAACTTCGCCAGCGTGCCCGCCAAAGGCACCGTGATTAAGGCCAGGGTGCACAAGCCAATCATCGCCAGCCAGAACACGTGTTTGATTTGTCTTTCTGCCTGCATCACCTGGTTTTTGCCCAGGCGCTTGCCGGTAATAATGGTGGATGCCGAACCGAGGGCATTCCCGGGCAAATTGATTAACGTGGCGATGGAGAAGGCAATAAAGTTACCGGCAATTTCGTTGGTGCCCATACCCGCAACAAAAATCTGCGTCAGCAATTTACCGCCGTTAAACAGCACAGACTCAATACTGGCGGGTACACCGATCCCCAACACTTCCATCAGGATGTTACGATCCCAGCGACGAAAATAGCTGGCGATGCTGATTCTGAGCGCAGGCGTGATACCGCGATACAGCACATAAATGGCCGCAGCCGCACCGATATAGCGGGAGATAGTCAGCCCAAGCCCGGCCCCGACAAACCCCATGCCTTCCCACCCCATGGCACCGTAAATCAGCACACTACTGATCACGATGTTAAGGATATTCATGCCGCCATTGATCAGCATCGGAATTTTGGTGTTTCCTGCACCGCGCAATGAGCCACTGCCAATCAACGCAATCGCTGCTGCGGGATAGCTCCACGCCGAGGTTTGCAGATAGCTAAGCGCAAGCTCTTTCACCTTGGGTTCAGCGCTGCCGGCTATGCCATCGATGATCAAATGCCCCCAGAACTCAATCACGATCACCAGCACAAAGGCCAGCACCGTCATTAATCCCAGCGACTGGCGCGTCGCCGCACGGGCGCGTTTGCCGTTGCGTTTGGCAAGGCTGAAGGCCACCACCACCGTGGTACCCAGATCAATCGCCGCAAAGAAAGAGATAATCACCATATTGAAGCTGTCAGCCAGGCCAACGCCCGCCATCGCTTCCTTGCCCAGCCAACTCACCAGGAAAGTACTCAGGACGCCCATCAGCATCACGCACAGGTTTTCAATAAAGATGGGCACGGCCAATGGGGTGATTTCACGCCACAACAGCGTGCGATAAGAGCGACGTTTGGGATACCACGCCGTATTTCTGACCGCACGCATCACTGCTACGCCAGGATTTTGCAAGGGAGTACCAAATCACTTTGGAGAAGAAGAAGAGTAATAATGATGATAGGCCACTGAGAAATATGCAAAGTGTTTCCCGTCACCATTTAATCATTATTACAAACTTTTTGTCGCCACCACCGCAGGATCCGCTGCACCACCGAGATAGGCGCTACGCACCTCATCGTTATTTAGGAGTTCTTCCCCACTGCCGCTCAATTTAATTTCTCCGTTGACCATGACATAGCCACGGTCAGCTAGTTGCAGCGCATGACGAGCATTCTGCTCCACCAGAAATAACGTCATGCCTTGCTGAGTCAATTCGCGCAGGATGTTGAAGATCTGCTTCACCACGATCGGTGCCAGGCCCAGGCTAGGTTCATCCAGTAACAATAGCTTCGGGCGACTCATCAATGCCCGCGCAATTGCCAGCATCTGTTGCTCACCGCCAGAGAGCGTCATTGCGCGCTGCTTGCGCCGTTCCAGCAAGCGTGGGAACAGTTGATACATTCGCTCCTTGTCCTCTTTGACGTGGCGTTCACCCACGGCGATAGTGCCCATCAGCAAATTCTCTTCCACCGTCATGTCTGGGAAGATGCGCCGCCCTTCTGGTGCCTGGGCAATACCACTGGCCGCGATAAAATGGGTGCTACGATGGCTAATCGATTCTCCGCGTAAGCGAATCTCACCGCTGGCAATGCGCGGTTGACCAAATATCGACATCAGCAGCGTCGATTTGCCTGCACCGTTCGCGCCAATCAAGGCGACGGTTTCGCCCTGGTTCACGGTCAATGACACCTGCTTGAGGGCCTGCACGGGGCCGTAAAACACATCCACCTGTTCAAAACTCAGCATCGGCTCAGCCATGGTCGCTCTCCTCATCGGCACCGAGATAAGCCGCAATCACTTTGGGATCGTGGCGGATTTGCTGCGGTGTGCCCTGCGCAATCACATCGCCATGATCCAACACCACAATGTGATCGGAAATACGCATCACCATCGGCATATCATGTTCAATCAACAGCACGCTAATACGGTGGTCGGCACGCAGGCGATGCAGGATTTGACTCAGTGCATCGGTCTCAACCGGGTTCAGCCCTGCTGCGGGTTCATCCAGGCAGATCAATTCGGGACGCGTGCACATGGCGCGTGCAATCTCTAATCGCCGCTGTTGGCCATAAGAGAGCGTCCCCGCCAGCCGATTCGCACTGGAGACTAAATCGACGTTTTCCAGCCAGTAAAAGGCGCGA
>NZ_BBOC01000044.1:0-45607 GCF_001485335.1 Type-D symbiont of Plautia stali
TTTAGTGCGCATAATCATGATTATGTTAAATAAGATATCTGGTACGCACTAATCATGGGTTTATGACATTCCCTGACATCACCGACTTCCACTTCCGCCCTTAAGCTGTCCTCTCAAAACGGCGTCGCTACGCAAATCCTTGCGGGTAAAGTCTCACGTGTATCTACAGAATTCACGTAGACGCGTCTCAAATGAAGCCTGTTTATCACTCATTTTGTCAGATTTCGCCGTCACGTCATGTTCGTCACCAGAATCGATCCCGCGTTAACCTGGCTAAGTCAACAATCGTCTACAGTTAAGATACTCAATCTCTGGGAAATTATGCTCGCCATGCCCTTTTCTCTTATGCCTCATCTTTTCGCGCGCCTGCGCCTGCTGATCTCCGTTGCGGCCGGAATCGTCTGCTATTTGCTACTCCCTGCACAATTGGGCGAAATGCAGCGATTACTGATTGGCTGGAATGTGCTGGCCTGGCTCTATTTGTGGTTTCTTTGGTTCCGGATGTTGCGTACTGACTCAGTGGAAATCAAACGTATTGCCAGGATGCAGGACCAAAGTGCGGCGCTGGTACTCGGTATGGTGATCTTGGCTTGTATGGTCAGTATTGTGGCCATTATGAGTGAGTTGCCCGCATTGAAAAGCCTGCATGGCACGCCGCGAGTTATGCATCTGGTGCTGACAGCAATGACGCTGATTGTTTCATGGGCGTTGCTGCCTAGTTCTTTCGCTATGCATTACGCCCATCAACATTACCTGCGAAAAAGTGACAATGTCACCCCGATGATCTTCCCTGAAAAGCCTGATGAGCCCAATTACTGGGATTTTCTCTACTTCTCCTTCACCATCGCGGTCGCCTCACAAACCGCCGATGTGGCAACGGGCACCACTGAGATGCGCAAACTGGCGCTGCTTCAATCCGTGATCTCGTTCATCTTCAATCTGGCTATTCTTGGTTTATCCGTGAATGTCGGAGCCGGGTTACTGAGCTAACGGCGGCCCTTAATCACCGAGGCCGACCAGTTGAAATCATTAACCTCACTCGCCGATTGTGCTTCCGGTTTTTTACGGCGAGTGGGCGTTTTCTTTGCTTTGTCGGCTTTCGCTTTCTCTTTGGCTAGCTTAAGGGTCATGACCTGTTGGCGCGCCTCTGCGGTGTACTCTTTTTCTTTCTTCGCGTCAGGCTCTTTACCGCTGCGCAGCCGATGTTTTTGCATCAGCCCTTTGAAAATCTCATCCACTTCGCCTCGTTCAGCCTCATTAAACTGATCGATTGAAATCATTTTCTTATCGCTCATCGCGTCTCTTCCTGTATAAATGGCCCGACTTCAGTTTACATCATTGCTGCACGCTCGGCTTTCTTGTAACCTTGCCCGCCAATCTCTCGCCTGTAAACAAGGATTCATCATGACCGCACACCCTTCTAAAGATCCGCTGCACGGCGTGACGCTGGAAATGATCGTGAATGCACTCGTGGCCCGCTATGGTTGGGATGAACTCGGCAAGCTAATTAATATTAACTGTTTTAAAAACGACCCGAGCGTCAAATCCAGTCTGAAATTTTTGCGCCGTACGCCGTGGGCTCGCGCGGAAGTTGAAGCGCTGTATCTCGATTCACTGGATCAGCCCGCAGACAACAATGCGGAAGCGCCAGGATTTAACCCATGGACTGAAGGCCGTAAATAACGCAAGGCCATTCGATTAACAACCTTGCCAGCGTCATCACATTTTCCAATGACCCCTCGCCTTGTAACTTCACATCTCGCATGACAATATCGGTACATGTATATACATGTATCTTCAATTGCATTCACACCACACTAACAATAAAGCCCCTGTCGTGTTCATTGTTTCAGCGAGGAAACCATGTCAACCGAATCACCTGCAGCAGATTACACAGGCACTGACAAACAACGCCTGACAGAAACCCGTTCGATCGATTACATCCCGTTGCACGAACGTCATGGCCACCCTTTCAGCCAGTTCACACTCTGGTTTGGCGGTAACTTACAAATCACCGCCATCGTTACCGGCGCGCTGGCCGTGGTGCTGGGCGGCGATGTGGTATGGTCGCTAATGGGTTTGCTTGTTGGGCAGATCGTTGGTGCAGCCATCATGTCATTGCATGCTGTCCAGGGCCCACGCCTCGGGTTACCGCAAATGATCACCAGCCGCATGCAGTTTGGCGTGTTTGGCGCAGTGATTCCGTTGGTCCTGGTGTGCATTATGTATGTGGGCTTTTCCGCTAGCGGTACCGTGTTAGCTGGGCAAGCATTAGCGAAGCTGATCAACGTCAGCAATGCGGCTGGCATGATCCTGTTTAGCGCTATTATTGTCGTGATCGCGGTACTGGGTTATCGCGTAATTCACAAGCTGGGGAAAGTGGCCAGTGTGATTGGGGTGCTGGCTTTTGCCTACCTGTTCATCACCCTGCTTTCTTCGCATGATTTGTCAGCGGTTTGGCAGAATCAGCACTTCACCCTCGCCAATTTCCTGTTGGCCGTTTCGCTGTCATCCTCCTGGCAAATCGCCTTTTGCCCTTATGTGTCGGACTACTCGCGCTATCTTCCGGCTGATGTCTCAGCCAGGAAGCTGTTTAGCTCCGTGTTCTTTGGCACCGTATTGGGTACTCAGGCGTCCATGAGCTTGGGCGTGATAGTTGCCGCGATTGCCGGGAAGGCGTTTTCAGGTAACGAAGTGGGCTACATCGTCGGCTTGGGAAGTACCGCTACCATGGCAATGGTGATCTATTTCGCCATTTGCTTTGGCAAAATCACCTTTACCACGCTTAACGCTTACGGCAGTTTCATGTCACTCACCACTATTGTTTCTGGCTTCCGTCAGCAAACCGCGATCAGCAGGGGTAATCGCATACTGTTTGTGGTGCTAATGGTGACGGTGGCTTGCATCATCGCGCTGATCAGTGAACCGGCGTTCCTGAAATCCTTCACGCATTTCCTGTTGTTCCTGCTCGCTTTCTTCGTGCCATGGAGCGCCATTAGCCTGACCGATTTCTATCTCATCACCAAAGGCAAGGTCGATGTCCCCGCGCTGTCACAGCCCAATGGCCGTTACGGTCGCTGGAACTGGACGGGTATCACGGTTTACTTCCTGGGCGTGCTGGTGCAATTGCCGTTTATCGACAACCCCTTGCACCACGGTTCGTTAACCTGGATTTTTGCTGGCAATGATGTGTCGTGGATTATCGGTTGGTTTGTTACTGCACTACTGTGGCTGGCGGCGAGTCGCTGGGATCGTCGTGGGAAATTAGTACGTTCAATCTACCCATTTGAGTGACATTGTCACGGCCGCCCAATGTGGCGGCCGTTCTGCATTACTTATCGTTGGTAAACTTGCCAACCAGCGTTGCTCCACCTAATGCATGCCCCTTCAATTTCGCTATCAGCTCATCATGCGTCAGGCCAGCCGGTAACTGATTGACGGGCAAATCGGTCGCAACCAGTACAAAGTTGTAGTTATGCATACCACTCCCTACCGGTGGACAAGGTCCATAATAGCTTGTGGTGCCAGGTGAGTTTTTACCTCCGGTATAACCTACTCCTTTGCTCAATTCACCTTGCGCAAACTGGCTGCGATCGGCCGCAATGTTATAGGCTACCATGTGCGTCACACCCAACCCTTTACCGCCTACCGGGTCAGTGAGCATCAGAGCAAAGCTGCGGGTTCCCGTCGGTACATTTGACCAACTCAATGCCGGGGACACATTGTCGCCGGTGCAGGATGGATTGTTTTTGTTGTTGCCCGCGAAGGTCTTGTTCAGCACCGCACTGTCATTAAAATCTGACGATTGCAGTGTAAATACCGGGGCAGCCATCACGGCTCCCGGTAGTAGCGCCAACAATAAAATCGGTTTCAACCTAACCATCATTCACTCCTGTTGATGAAAAAATCAGTCACGGGAACAAGTATATAGCCTGATTGTGTCGCTGCTGCGTTTATCGCTTAGTAGGCGCGCTGGCGATAGTCTTGCAGTTGCATCATCTCGATTTGGCGTGGTGTTGCCACCGGCCACGACTGTTGCGGGTACAAATAAAGCCGGATGCTGAACAGATGGAAAAGTGGCGTCAGCAAGCTGTCATCGCGCTTCGCCAGCCTCTCCAGCAATAACAGTAGAAGATCCAATTCATCCAGCAGATCATGGTGCGGCGGTGTTTGCAAAGATTTGAGGCGACGTTTAAGAAACAGTGCCAGCTCATGAAACATCTGGCCACTGTCCAACTGGTATTTAGCCAACAGATCTTTATGGCGTGCGTAATAATCGAAACTGTTTACCCCCAACCAAACCTCGGTGAGTAACATGCCAGCAGTTGACATGTCGGGCTGCGGATCGAGTCGCAGGCGTGGCAGCACCACATTGACCTTGTCCAACATCAGGCTGATAAATCGTTGCCGCCCAAGCAGCGACGAACCATTACGTTCCAGCTCTTTGATGAAACGCAGCAGCTCGCGTAATCCCTGACGCACTGCACGTCGCGCCGTCCAGGACGGCCGTTTGTTACGCATTAAGACCGTGACAATGACAGCGAACAGTACGCCCGTTAACGAAGCGATGGCATTGTTGATCAACAGAACCAAGTCAGGCTTAAGATGATGCCCTAAACCGATAAAGCCGGGGATTTGGATTGCCACGCTAATCCCAATCATGTTGGTTGAGGGGCGCGCAATCATCAGCCCTAACACTAACAAGCCCGGCGTGAGACAGATGATCAAGGCTTCAAACGAAGTCGCCTGCGGTATCAGTAACGCCACGTAAATCACACTAATAAAAATGGCGACGATGACACCTCGCACAAATAACTTCATCGAGGTGAGCGGTGTGTCCATGCTGGCGAACAATGAACTTAAGATCGCTGCCATCACCGGTGCGGAAGCACCATCATGCCAACCGGTGCCGATCCACAGCAGGCATGATCCAAAGATGGCGCAAAAAGCCGTTAATGCAGAGAGCCGTATCAGCCCTTTATCATAGAAGCGATGGGTTCGCTTGCCGCGAGCTGGTGTGGTATCCCCTGAGAGATCGCTGACCAACCCGCCCACACTTTGATAAGCACCGGCAATGCGCACGAAATCGGCCATGCGCTCCAGTAGTCCGGTTAGCAGCATGCAGTGTTCAGTCGGCAAATCACCGTTGCGCCATGCGGCGTTGATATCACTTTGACAACGGCTGAGTTCCAGTTGAATACCGCTGGTTTCGCCTACCGCTTCACCATCGTTGAGCCAATGCAAAAACAGCCTGAAAGCCACGGCAACGTTGTCTGGGAACGCAATCTGCTGCGCCGACAACCGCTGCAGGCGCATTTCTATAGCCGTCAGGGTTGGGATCAAATAGGACAGATGTTGATACTGTACGCTTACAAGACGGATCAATCGCCTTGCTGCATCACCTTCATACACACAGTGGGTGATCAGCATTTCCACCTGCTGGGGGTTGGTGGCCATACGCGTCAGAATCTCATCGCGCTCTGGTGATTTATCGCTGGGAATGCCGGAGAGCAGGTCGTTGCATAGCTTACGCGCATTGAGATACCACTGGCTGACGCTCTGCTCCAGCAAACTGCGCATAGAGACCGGGAACAGTAAGGCATGAACCAGGCTGCTGCACAACGTACCCACCGCAATCTCTTCGATACGAGATAACACGGTATTGGTGATCGCCATCGGCGTCATGACTTCAGGAAAACCCATGATGGCGGCACTGTAGCCAGCCAGCATAAAGACATAGCTTTTGGGCGTGCGGTCATGCAACGACAAATAGAGACAGATACTCACCCACAGTGAAATAGACAGGCTAAACAGCAGCGGATGTTCAACGGTGAGCGGGAACACAAAGAAGACAAATATGCCACCCAGCAATGTGCCAAGCATACGGAACAAGGATTTAGAGATCGTCGATGCTGAGTAGAGTTGGGAGGCAATAAATACGGTAGTAATTGCCCAAGCCGGTTTATCCAGATTGAGTTCCAGTGAGAGATACAGTGCCAGAAAGGCAGCCAGACAGGTTTTTACAGCAAAAAAAACGGCGTTTTTTGAAAACCACTGCATGACAGTATTGAGACCAAACCAGCTTAAGTGCGGCGTATCCTGACAGAATAATATTTCTGCTCACGGCGATAAATATGTCAAATTATTACATCATCGAAAATGGTGTTTTAACCTTGCAATCGATATCAGGGTAATTATTAAGGTTCACTTATGTTCTTCAACCTAAAAAACATTAATTTTTAGAAATTCCTCTGATTTATATAGGGTTTTAAGTTCGGATTGTTATCAGCACCATAAATGTGTTCTGGATCACACTTTTAAAAATAACCCTAACAATAACAACGGCTCCATAAAAACATTTCGCGCAATCTGGCGCGGTTTGCTGCGCCAGATCATCGCGAAGTCGACATTCAGTCACTAACTATCGTCACCCAGTTTGCATCATCGTCTGCCGGTGCTTCACCAACGCGTATTAGCGCCCCGCTTTCGGCATCGATGGCGTAACTGCCGGTCACCTTGCTTTTCTCACCACTGGCAACAAGCCAACGCCCATCCTGAGTAATGGCAAAGCTACGCGGCTGTTTTTCTACTGGCCAACTGCCAATCAGCGTGAGTTTTCCATCCGCGCTATTCACGCGATACCCGGTTAAGGTGCTACTGGTGCGTTCGCTGACATAGAGAAAATGTCCATTGGGAGTGAGATGAATATCCGCCGACCAAATGCGTGGCGTGGTGTCACTGTATCCAGCTGGGCGTTCGCGGCCATGCTGCAATTTATACTCTGCGGCCACGGCATTCGGTGTTTCACCGACTTTCGACAGCTCACCCTGCTCATTACGGCGGAACTGCGTGATGATGCCGCCCATTTCACCCACGTTATAGAGGTAACGTTGGTCCGGTGATAACACCGAGTGGCGTGGGCCGTTTTCTGCTTCAGTTTTGACGTAACCATTAGCCAGTGCGCTGAGTTCACCCTCGGAACTCAGTTTTAGTTGCAGCACGCGATCGGTACCGAGATTGCCGACATAGGCGGTTTGCCCTGCATCATCAACAATCACCGAATGCGCTGCATGGCCCGTTTTATAACTGCCCACTGCTGGCGCGATTATCTTGCCATCTTTTGCCAGGCGATAGACATGTACCACATCACCGTCATAAGAGGCACCGAGTAAAAAACGCCCTTGTTTGTCGGTGCTGATATAGGGATAGCTGGCTGCAGCAGCGACTTCGCCTGTTTTACTGAGATCGCCCGTTACGTGATCGATGTGCCAGCTCACCAGTTTTAACGGTTTGCTGCGAATGGCGGCGTATAAATGCTGGTGGTCTGTGCTCAGCGCCATCGGCATGATTTTGCCCCCTGCTGGCGTTCGACCGAGCAGCTGCAAAGCGCCAGTTTGATCATTTAAGGTATAGCGCGCGATAGTGCCGTCGTCCGCTTCTGAAACATAGACAAAGGTTTTAGCCAGCAACGGTGTACTGAGTGTCATCGCTGCCAATAGGGTAGCGGCCTGTAAAGCTCTCTTCATTTCATCCTCTCCACGCACCGGTATTGGCACCGCAATAGGTATAGTCAGCTGATTTAAAAGCCGTTATGTGAGATTGCCTGAGACCGGCTGTGCGCTTGTACAAGCTTTGAATTTATTCAAGGGGTTATGAAATTTGGCGTAGAGAAGTTTAGTGTGGGTTTGTGCGCTGGCTCACTGGGAAGAAGTATGCTCCCCAGCGTGTTCAGAGTAAGGAGTCTGTCTTGCGTTTTTTTGGGCGTTTCACATCATCAGTCATCGCTAAACAACGCCTCTAGTTCATCTAACTGCGGAATGCCCGCTGACTGCACGGTAAGCTTTAACCCAAGTGTATTGAGGTATAAGGTCAATACTTTCAAAGATCCTGAGTAATGGCCATTTTCTATCTGAGAGATAACCGTTCGGTGTATCCCCGCATAGGTTCCAGCTGTGGCTTGTGTCCAGCCGTTGGCCTTACGCTTCTCTTGGCACTTCTTCCCGATTTCACGCATACCTGGCAACATAGGCCCTCAAATGTTGTTATATAGCAACATAAAGCCAATAATGAACCTTTTGTTATTATATAGCAACACTTCCATCTGACTTTGCATCAACTACACTTGCCTTATCGAACACTACTATGAGGTTTACATGCCACAACCAACACAGGTCAATCACGCTTGGCTACTCGCCTCACGCCCTCACGGCGAACCGACAAAAGAGAATTTCAGGCTAGTTGAACAGCCCATCCCTGCCTTAAAACAGGGTGAGATGCTGCTGCGTACCGCGTATTTGTCACTTGACCCTTACATGCGTGGACGTATGGATGACAGCAAGTCTTATGCGGCCCCGGCACAACTCGACCAACCTATGGTGGGCGGCACAGTGTCTCAAGTGACGGAATCATTGCATCCTGATTTCAAGGTTGGCGATTGGGTAGTAGCAGGCAGTGGCTGGCAGAGTTATGCCGTGTCCGATGGCAGTGGCGTGAGTAAAATCGGCGACCTTCCCCATCCTTCCTGGGCGTTAGGGATTCTGGGTATGCCCGGATTTACCGCCTATATGGGTTTAATGGACATTGGACAACCCAAAGCCGGTGAAACATTGGTGGTGGCGGCGGCAACCGGACCCGTTGGCGCCACAGTTGGACAGCTCGGGAAATTAAAAGGCTGCCATGTGGTGGGTGTTGCGGGTGGTGAAGAGAAGTGCCGCTACGCAATTGAAACCCTCGGTTTCTCGGCCTGCCTTGATCATCATAAAGAAGATTTCGCTGAGCAACTCGCAGCAGCTTGTCCTGATGGCATTGATATCTATTTTGAAAACGTTGGCGGTAAAGTGTTTGATGCGGTCTTCCCGTTATTCAATACCGCTGCGCGCGTGCCGGTTTGTGGGCTGGTTTCGACTTACAACACAGGTAACGCCCCAGCGGAAGGACCCGATCGCACCCCACAGATCCTTGGCAGCATATTAAAACGCCGCATCCGCCTGCAGGGATTCATCATTTTTCAGGATTACGGTGATCGGTATCCAGAATTTCTACAGGCGATGACGCCTTTGGTTGAGCAGAAAAAAATTCACTATCGCGAACACATGATTGAAGGCCTGGAGAATGCACCGCAGGCATTCTTCGATATGCTGAAGGGCAAGAACTTCGGCAAAACGGTGATCAAGGTTGCTGGTTAGCAGAAATGAAAGCCGGTTGTTTCGGCAGAAACAACTGGCTTAATGGTCAGTCAATTTTGCCTGGTCCGTGGCATGAGCAGTTCAGAAAGGATTTGACTGCGCTGCTGGGTGGAGAGCCAAAACAGGCGTGGAACCCAAGCGGGCCGAGCTTGAACTGCGTAGAGGCATTGCATCTCTTTTAACCATTGTGCGTTATTCATTGTTTCCTCCTTTGTTATGAAAAGTATGGAGGCATAAAACCGGAACAAATAGTGAGGTCTTTATAATTACTGTTCCGGGTTTATGTATTTAATCAAATAACACTGAGAAACTAGCGCCCTTTCTTTTTACGACCAGGTTGGGTGAAGCGCTGACGTCCAGCAGGCTTGCCCGCCGCTTTCTCGCTATGTTTAGGTCCGTTAGAGGCGGGTTTCTTCGCCGCCGTGGCCGGTTTCTTCTTAGCCTGACTTTTCTGTATTTTTTGATCTTCTGAAGAGGAGTCTTCAATCAGCTTAAATAAGTCAATCAGCTCATCATCAGTAAGATCGCGCCACTCACCCAGCGGAATCCCCTTGAGGCTGACGTTCATAATGCGTGTGCGCTCAAGTTTGGTGACTTCAAAACCAAAGTGCTTGGTCATACGGCGAATTTGACGGTTTAAACCCTGTACCAAAATAATGCGGAATACAAAGGTCGACTCTTTCTTCACTTTGCATTTTTTGGTCACCGTACCCAGCATCGGCACACCGGCTGCCATCCCGGCGATAAATTCATCGGTGATAGGTTTATCAACCGTGACCACGTACTCTTTTTCGTGATTATTGCCCGCACGCAGGATTTTATTGACCAAATCACCGTGGTTGGTCAGAAAAATCAGGCCCTGCGAATCTTTATCCAGGCGACCAATCGGGAACACGCGTTTACTGTGGTTAACGAAATCACCAATATTATCGCGCTCGCCTTCTTCCATGGTGGTAATAATGCCCACCGGTTTGTTAAGCGCGATCAGTACCAAGTCTTCTTCGTTGCGCGGTTCGATCAACTGCCCGTTAACCTTCACTTCATCCCCGGCGAACACCTGCGCACCCACCGTGGCGCGTTTACCGTTAATAAAAACGTTGCCTTGTTCGATGTAGCGATCGGCGTCACGGCGTGAGCAGATTCCGCTCTCGCTGATATATTTGTTCAGGCGCGTGGATGAGTTGGGCAGCATGGATCCTCCGAAAAAAACGGACTATACAGCAACCTTAGACGTTGTGTAAGCCACTGTTAACCATCACTGCATTGATGGGCATTTAAATCACCAAACCGTAACAACACACTAACAGTGTGGTTGCTCCTGACGAATCGATCAGCGACAATCGCCATCCATCGTTTTTTCTTATGACAGAGTAATTCCACTATGACAGCCAGATTGCTCCTCTCGCTGCGAACTCTCCTCGCGCGTCTCTGGCCGCATCCGCTTCCCGTGGCCAAAAAGCAGATGGCGATAGCCAGTTTTGGTGCAGGCCTTGGATTAATGATCACCAGCCTGATCAGCCACAAGTTGCTCGGCGAGGTGAACCTCTGGTTTGTTGCCCCAATGGGCGCTTCCGCAGTATTGCTTTTCGGTTTGCCCAACAGTCCGTTGGCACAGCCATGGTCGATTGTCGGTGGGAATCTGGTTGCAGGATTGATCGGTGTGACCACGGCGATGTATGTTCCTTACCCCGCTTTGGCCTGCGGCATTGCCGCTTCACTGGCGATTGCCGTGATGTTTCAACTGCGCTGCTTACATCCACCCAGCGGCGCAGTGGCGTTGACGGCAATTCTTGGCGGCAGCGGAGTGCAACAACTGGGCTACCACTTCATTCTCACACCGGTATTGTTGAACTCTTTGTGTCTGGCGCTGCTGGCCGTGCTGTTTAACAATCTTGCTGGCCGACGTTATCCTCACCCGCTGGCGGCGAGTGAATCCAAGCCTCAACCGATTGCTTTGGAGGTCCCTATTACGCGCGCCGACCTGCACCAAGCGCTGGAGGGAGGCCAATTGCTCGATATTGATGAGGACGATTTGCAGCAGTTACTACAGCGAGCAGAAGAGATCGCCAGATGCCGGCAACAGCAAGGTGAATAATTTTAAGAGCCGGGCGCGCGTCACGTCCGGCTGATTTCACCACCAAATCCGCTAATACTTACCCGTTCTTCGCTTAATTCCACAACCGCAAACGGGACGTTGCTGGGGTCATCCAGCATCCCTTTCATGGTATAAAAGCCTGTTTGACCGATACGAGCAACGTTGCCGCGATGGTCATGGCCAGAGAAGCAGAACCGTATGTTGTAACTAGTTAGGAGTTCCACCAGCACACTGCTGTTCATCAGGGCATGTGTCGTCAGTGGTGCCAGTGGATAGTGGCCAAATACCCCAACATTTTCGCCCCGCAACTGAGCCTCAATAAGCTGCTGCTCAATCCACGCTAATTGCTGTTGCCCTACCGCACCATTCCACGGCTGGGCCTGCGGTTGTTGTTGCGCCTGTAACTCAGCTAGCAAGGTTTCGGCTTGAGAATAATCATCGCCATTCAACGCATTGCAGTAGAGGCTGACATCGTTTCCGTCATAAACAATAAAACGCCACCCGCTGAAGCGAAATGCGTAATAGCTTTTCGGCAAGGGCGCACGATGGCGAAGATGCTGTGCAATGGTCTGAGCATCATGATTACCCAACACCACCGCGTGCGGGTGTTCCAGCCGATCGTACAGCGGCAAAATAGCGCTGTAGCTCTCCCACCCGCGGTCAACGATATCCCCTAGCGTGACGACAAAATCCAGGGGCTGTTGATTCAGTGCCGCTATCGCTTGTGGCAACTTTTGCAGCGCATGGCGATAGTAAAGATTATTGGCGATATCCGGGGCCACATCGGCATACTGAGGATCGGCAATCAGGCCAAAGCGCAGCGTGCTGTTTAATGGATTAGCTCGCAAATCGGGCATGGCGTAGAGTTCGGCAACATCACCCAACAGTTCGCGCTGTAATGAGGTCAATGGATGCGGATTTGTCACGGAAAGTACTCCTTAGCGAATACCGGCACGCATAAATGACTGAATAAACTGGCGCTGAAAAATCAGGAACAGCACCAGTAATGGCAAGCTGGTCATCAGCGTCGCCGCCCCAATCAGCGCCCATTGCACGCCCTGCTCTGGCGCGGAAAATAACTGTAATCCCACGGTCAGTGGTCGCACATTAACCGAGTCGGTAATCACCAGCGGCCACAGGAAATCATTCCAGTGGAAACTGATCGACACCAGCGCAAAGGCGATATAAATCGGCTTTGCCAACGGCATATAGATTTTGCGCAGGATATAAAAGCGACTCGCCCCCTCCACTATTGCCGCCTCTTCCAGCACCAGCGGAATGCTTTTGAACGTCTGACGCAGCAGGAAGATAGCAAAAGCAGAGGCAAAATAAGGCAGTGCGATGCCCGTCAAGGTATCGCGCAAACCCAGTGCGCCGATGGTTTTGTAGTTATTCAGAATCAACACATCGGGGCTGATCATGAGTTGCAGCAAAATCAGCGCGAAGATGAATCCTGAGAACTTCATTTTGAAGCGCACCAGAGCGTAAGCCGCCATGGTCGCCAGAATCAGTTGCACCACCACAATCATCAGTACCAGCAGCGTGGTATTGAGGAAGTAGCGCGCAAAAGGTGCGGCATGCCACGCGTTGATAAAATTATCAAACGTCAGAGGTGATAACAGCGAGAAACTGGCCTGATCCGAGGCGGGATGAATTGCCACCCATAATGCCACCAGTATCGGCAGAAACCACAGTAGCGCAGCAAGCCAAATGACCAGGTTCAAACACTTGCCACCCAACGAATCTGTCTTCTTCATTGATAGTGAGCTCGCTTGTCCAGCAGGTTAAATTTAATCAGCGCAATCGCCGCCAGAATCACCAGTAGCACTACTGTCATCGCAGCAGCGGCTGGCATATCCCAGAAGCTGAACGCGGTGCGATAGATATAGAACAGCAGCAAACTACTGCTGTTGTTAGGCCCGCCGTTGGTCATCGCAATGACCTGATCAACAATGCGGAAGGCATTCATCGATGCATTGATCAACACAAACAGCGTGGTGGGCATCAGCAGTGGCCACTGCACGCGTCGGAAAAAATATCCGCGTGACGCCCCTTCAATCTCTGCAGCTTCACTCAGACGCGGATCGATCTGCTGCAATGCAGCAAGATAAAAGATCATAAAGAATCCGGCCTCACGCCACACCGACACTGCCATCAAGCAATATAGAGATGTACCAGGTTCACCAAGCCAGTTCACCGCAGGCAACGAAAACAGCGCCAGCAACTTATTGAGTAACCCTAACTGCGGCGTATAGAAAAACAGCCACAGATTCGCGATGGCAATCATAGGCAACAGTGAAGGAATAAAGAACGCAGCACGCACCAGTGAGTTACCCGCCAGACGGCGATTTACCGCCAGCGCCATCAGCAAGGCCAGGATGACGGCGAGAGGAATGGTGATCAACGCATACAGCAGATTGTTCCACAGCGACTGGATGAAGATATCGTCATCCAGCAAGGCCAGATAATTATCCAGCCCGACAAAATGGGCTGGATGGTTACTACGCGAAGCACTGAACAGACTCTCCCAGACGGTTGCTACCGCAGGATAGTGAGTGAACAGCAGCAAAAAACACAGCGCCGGTAGAATTAACAGATATCCATAAAGTTGCATTGACCATAAACGCGGGCGATGCAGCGGCATACTGGTGAGAGTCGTGCTCATAGCGCTTCCGTTACTGATACGATTTTAACAGGCGTTCGGCTTGCTTCTGTGCACCTTCCAGCGCTTCAGCAGGGGATTTGGCCTGCATCACTGCGGCTTCTACTGCATGATTGAGTGCATCCTGAATCTGCACGCTGTTATAAGTAGAGAGTTCTGGCTGGGCATATTTCAACTGCTCGCGAGCCACCAGTGCCTGAGGCACTTGTTTCACGTAATCCTTCATCACAGCGGTGTCCCATGCAGCTGGAGACGTTGCGACGTAACCTGTTGCGATACTCCAACGTGCGGCCTGCTCAGGCGACGTCACCCAACGGATAAACTCCATCGCTGCTTTTTGCTGTTCAGGTGAGCCATTTTTGAAGACGTAAAGGTTGCCACCCCCGGTTGGGCTGCCGCGCTGGGTTTTCTCTGGCAGCATGGCCACGCCAAACGGGAATTTAGCGTTATCACGCACGTTGGTCAGATTGCCGGTCGTTGTCACCATCATGGCGGTTTTCCCGCTGATGAAATCCTGCGGCGTTGTGCCCCATGCGATCGCGCCTTTCGGAGAGACTTCCTCTTTCTGACCCAGGTCGGTCAGCCACTGCAGGGTCTCAATGTTGCCCGGCGTATTGAAATTGACCGCAGTGCCCTTGCCATTATCCAGGCGACCGCCATTGGTGGCAGACAATCCCTGAAAGGTCCAGTAACCAATTGGCGTTGAGGGGATTTCGATGCCCCATTGACTCACATCATTGCCATTTTTGATGGTCAGTTTCTTACCAAAATCGACCACTTGCTGCCAGTTGGCAGGCGGAGTGTCAGCATTCAGACCGGCTTTCTCGAACGCCTGCTTGTTCCAGAACATCACGATAGTCGATCGCTGGAACGGCACACCCCAGACCTTGCCGTCGATATGACGCAGGAAAGCCGGATAGAAACCTTCGATCCACTTTTTACCCTCATCACCGGTTGCCAGATCGCTGGCTGCCACAATCGCACCCGCATCAATCAGCGAATAGGCTTCAATATCACCGATCACCGCCAGTTGTGGCGCATTACCGCCACGGAAGGCGGTCAGTGCTTTGGTGACTGTCGTCGAGTAGTCACCGGTGTACACCGGTTGAATGCTCACTTCCGGATGCACTTTTTCGAAATCAGCGACCAGCGCGTCAACGGTATGGCTGACTTTGCCACCCACCGCGATCGGATAGTACATCTGCAATTTGACAGGATCGGCCGCAAAGGCCGAGGCAGTGACGCAAAGTAGTACAGCAGAGGCCAGACGTGAGTAACGGATCGCAGACATGATTTTCCCTTGGGCGAAAAACAACGGTTAAACAGCGTATTTATTTTGTGAAGCAAACATGTGTTGTTCAGCGGAGGTGCTGCGTTTGCCACTGGTGGTTGAAAACAGGTATTGGCGGGCGGCAGACCACTGCAATCCCACCTGGCTGCCCTCGTCATAGCGCTGCATGCCGGGCACTTTGACGGTGATCACTTCGCTCAATCCAGCCAGTTGGCAGGCCAGTAAGGTGTCAGCCCCCATATATTCGTAACTGACAACGCGCGCAGTCAGTGCCGCACTGGCGGGGGAAATCAGCTGGATATCTTCGGCGCGCAGCCCGAGGCTCATCGCGACCTCATCGCAATGCTCCACCACCGGAGTCTGTAAATGGCTGAGATAGTGATGCTCACCTTTCGCATGCAGCGGCAGGATGTTCATCGGTGGCGCGCCGATAAACTGGGCAGCAAAGATACTGGCCGGATTGTTATAGAGATCGTTCGGTGTGCCGTGCTGTTCAATCTGGCCGTCATTAAGCAGGATGATGCTGTCAGCCATGCTCATGGCTTCTGTCTGGTCATGCGTGACATACAGCATGGTCAGTCCCAGCTTCTTCTGTAACGCGCGGATCTCGCGACGCATGCTTTGGCGCAGCTTGGCATCAAGATTGGATAATGGCTCGTCCATCAGACACAGATTGTTATTGGCGATCACCGCCCTACCCAACGCCACGCGTTGCTGCTGCCCACCAGAGAGTTGCGAGGGCAAGCGTTCCAGCAGTTTATCCAGTTCCATCAACTTGCTGACATCATCAAGCCGCGAGGCGAAAGTCTGCTTATCTTCGCCGCGCGCTTTCAAACCAAACAGCAGGTTCTCCCGCACGTTGAGGTGCGGAAACAGCGCATAGGACTGAAACACCATTGAGAGCTTGCGCTGTGAGGGTGGCAAATGAGTAATGTCGCTGTGTTTAAAATGGATCTGACCGCTGTCTGCGGTTTCCAGTCCCGCTATGGTGCGAAGCAGTGTCGATTTACCACAACCAGAGGGACCAAGTAGCGCGACAAAGCTGCCTTCTGCAGCGTCAAAACTGATGTTGTCCAGGGCAATTTTTTCACCCCAGGCTTTAGTAATGTGATGAAGCGAAAGATGGCTCATGCATCCGCAGTCCTGAAAACAGAATGGCGGTAAGCTAGCGTAGGGAAATGAAGGATTTATGTAACTGGAGTGACGGTTGAATGACTGACAAAAAATGACAGCATTCGACCGCAAGGAAAGTTTATAAAACTTGTTATCAACGGCGATAATCGCCGTTGATTTAAGATCTTATAAACTCTCTTGAGCGAACAGTGATTCTAAATTACTGCGACATACTCAAAATCGTGCGGATATTCTGTGCAGTGGTCGCCACAATATCGATCGCGCCGGTGCGCAGTGCGCCGAGAATCGCCAGCGCTTTGGTATTCTCTGAGGCAATGGCAATCACGCAGGGGATCTTACGCAACTCTTCGATGCTGAGACCAATGACGCGGTCGTTCATCACCGTGTCCACATGTTGTCCCTGCGCATTAAAAAAGTCATAGCCAGCGACATCGCCTGTCACGCCCTGATTAACGTGCGCATCAATAATTTCGTGCGGCGTAAACCAGCCCAGTTTGACCATATAACTGTTTTCATTCATATCCCCGATGCCCACTAAAGCGACATCGGCTTTACGTGCACGGTCTAGCGTCTCTTTAATGGTGCCGTTTTGCATAAAGGCATCACGCAACCCGCGGTTTTCGACGTAGGCCGGCGCATACAGGGTTTCACTGATGCCACCAAACTTCTTCGCCAGACGACGGCTAATGTGGTCCGCATTAATCGCATCACCCGGACGATGGGTACCCCCAATCCCGCTGATAAACAGACAGTTGCGCGTGGGAACCTGACCAGGATAATCGGCGACGGCGGCAACGTTGCGCCCCTGTCCTACCGCGACAATGGCGTTATCTTTCAGCGACTGGGCAAGATGCGAGGAGACGAGCGCAGCAACCTGACGGCGCTGTTCTTCATCATCGGGGGAATCCAGGGCGATCAACGCGCGTTGCAGTTGCGGGAAACGGTTTTGCAGTTGTTGTTCTAGACGCGTACTGAAAACCGGATGGTAGCGTACATTAATTTCGACGATGCCCTCTTCGCGCGCGCGTTTGAGCAGGCGTCCAACCTTAATGCGGGAAATCCCAAACTTACGCGCAATCTCCTCCTGGGTGATTTCGTCCTGATAATAAGCCACTGCAATTTCGGTCAGCAGCTCGGAGTCCTGAGAAAGCGTGTTTTTTCCATCCGTTACCTGTCTTGTATCGTGACACTTGATTTGAGGAAGGAGTTATATCATTGATACGACTCGCTTCGCCAGACAGCGACGATGCGAGTCGTTGACCACATCACGCTTAACGCTTGATCGCGTCGATTTTCAGCATGCGGGCAATCACGATATCCAGTTCTTTCTGATCGAAGATCTGCTTCCAGTCTGGCTTCACAATCTTCTCACGGCCGTACTCCATGGCGATCATGCAGGCATCAGAGAACGGGTTAGTGGCACGGAAGGCCACGGCCAGTGCGATCTGAATATGACCATAAAGCATCGCTTTAGCGGCTTCTTCTGGTACACCGCTGTGTTTCACGGTCTCATCCAGCGCTTCTTTCATAAAAGCACCGACCATACAGGCCACGGTTTCTACCAGCGTTGGCTCCAGATAAGCCAGCTGCGTCACGGTGACCCAGTGCACTTCCTCCACCGGGCCGTACATCACGCTGATCACTTTGCTGAGCTCGGCTTTCTGTGCGTCACTGCCGGTTTCATAGGAAGCTGCAACGTGTTGAACAGCCGCAATACCGCCGAAGGCATCAGCGTGCTCTTCTTTGGTGTAGCGCTCCAGGAACACGGATGGATGGCAAGGATGCGCAACCGCATACTCAATACCCTCACGATGGGCAATCAGATTCGCGTAGGCTGCAGCCGGGTCCAGCGTCAGCAGAATCGCGCCTGCCTTCATCTGCGGTACTACGCCTTCTGACACTTTGCCCAAAACGATATCTGGCACCGCCAGAATCACCACGTCACTCAACGGCACCACTGAGGCAGCATCAGACAATTCGCGACCTTGAGCGGTAACTTGTTCCTGTGCTTTTGGCGAGTTCTCAACGTAAAACACCTGGTAGTCGCTTTTCTGGAAGTTGGCAGAAATACGCATACCCATTTTGCCGCCCGCGCCAATCACGGTGATGGTTTTCAATGCATTGCTCATCTGTATTACTCCTGATCTTGTTTACTACGTAAGAATTCAACGGTGCGGCGAGTCCATTCGGCTTCTCGCTCGCAGGTCAACGCGGCATCGTCCTGCCACGGCAACCAGTGTTCGACGATTTGGTTAATCTCTCTTTCGACCGGGCGCACGCTGGCGATCATCCGGTCGTAATCCAGTAGCCCTTCGCCCATCGGGCAACCGGCAAAGGTAAAGCCGACCCAGCCATCACGACGGGTGAAGGCGAAATCTTTGATATGCAGATTGCCAACACGTGCCGCGGTATTGGCGATCACCTGCTCCGGCAGTTCCAGTCCGGCAACACAGTTTGCCGGGTCCAGACAGACGCACAGCCACGGCGACAGAAACTTATTGATCACCGACATCATGGCGCCACTGTTCACCTGCTCATAGGTCTCAAGGCAAAGGCGTACTTGCTGGCGGGCGAAATCAGGCAACACCGCACCAATCAATTCCGCTGCTTCATCCAGTGACGGACGATGATCGGCGGTATAGAACATCGAGCGCACCACACGCGCATCAAGAATGTTGGCCATGTGCAAATAGCGACGCAGATGGGCCGTGCCCAACCCACGCGTGCCCAGCTCAAGCGTGATGCCCAGCGTATCCGCCTGCTGACGCAGCGCCTGCAACTGCTCGTCAGACCAACTTTCTATCGCTGGATAGTCACAAATCTGGAATACCGACACATCCATTTCTGCGGTCTGTTGCAGCATCTGCTCCAGCGTCAGGGGATGCGGTACTTTGCTGGACATACGCCAGAAAAAGGCATAAGTACTGAGTCCGATACGGCTCATTAACGGATCTCCTTTGCCAGCACGCTGGCTTCTTCAATAATTTGCGCCAGCGCATGCGGATCATGGGCAAAGCGACCAAGGAACAGACCATCCACGTCTGCCCCCAGGCGTTGAATCAGCCCCGGTCCAGCACTGCCGCCGTAGATAATCTTCAAGGTAATGCCTTCAGGCGTTTTCAATTGCTGCAAGCCCGCGCACACTGCACGAATGTAGCTGTCAGGTGCGGGTTGTGGTGCGCCAATCGCCCACTGCGGTTCATAGGCGAAGAACACTTCACCTCGCAACCCTTGCTGCGTGGCATCGGCCAGCGCTTCGGCGAGTTGCTGCTCGCACAGTGCAATCGCCTGCTCTGGCTCAGCCTGTTGCTCTTCCCCAATGCACAGCACCGGCGTCAAACCGTGGCGCAGTGACATCGCCACCTTGGCTGCGATTTGCGCTTTATCTTCATGAAAATGACGACGGCGCTCAGCATGACCAATTTCAGCCAGGGAACAGCCCAACTCCTGCAACATGCTGGCGCTGACTTCGCCGGTCCAGGCACCGTTTTCCGCCTGACAGACATCCTGTCCGCCAAAACGTATTGGCGTGCGGGAAAAAATCTCGGCAACCGCCGGAATTGCCGGATAGGCCGGCAAAACAAATAAACCTACGTCGCCGTTTTTGACAGCCGGAAGCTGCGCCAATCCGGCCACTTTGCGGCACCAGTCCAACGTTTGCTGGTAGCCGAAGTACATTTTCAGGCTCACGCCAAGCCAGATTTTAGGCTGAGACATCATTAGGCTCCTTGCTGAGAGGCACGGTATTCTTTTAGCAGGTCGCCGACCGTGTTGACGATCATCGCCAGCGAAATCGCACCGGCATCAGGCGTACCCACACTTTTTTCTGCTAAAGGACGCGCACGGCCCATTTTTGGCACCAGTTGCGCAGTATCCTGAGCTGCTTTGTCCGCGATTTTCGCTGCAGCCAACCAGGCATCAGTGAGTGACGAACCCTCAGCAACCGAGGCATTCAGGCTGTCGCTGAATGGCACCAGCACATCCACCATAGTCTTATCGCCGACTTTCGCTTTACCAAAGTGCATGATGCCCTCTTTGGCTTCTCGCACGCCCGTTGCTACGCGCTGCGCATTCGGTGATTGCTGATCGCCTATCGCCGTACCCAGCGCCGTCAATGCAACGCCCCACAGCGCACCCGACGTACCGCCGGCTTTATCTGCCCAGGCATCTGCAGCACGGCACAGCAAGCTGCCCGCACCCGCACCACGCGCAGCCACTTCACGCGCTTTTTCTACGGCACCCAGTACGCCGCGCTCCATACCAATGCCGTGGTCGCCATCTCCAGCCACGGCATCGATATCCCCTAACTTGCCAGCGTTACGTTGTAACAGGTCAGCAACGGCTTCGAGTGTATGCAACACACGTTGCGCGCTTTGCTGCGACTCAACAGAGGCCTGCGGCAACGCTTCTTCGCTGCTTTCTTCACACTCTGCCGCGCTCAGCGGTTCCGCAATCAACACGCTGCCTTTACGGTAAGCCGGCGTATTAGCCGGTGCGCGCCACAGTGTTTCCAGCTCTTCGTCAAGCCACATCAAGGTCAGCGACGCACCGGCCATATTAAAGCTGGTGACAAACTCACCCACATCCGGCTCAACCACCTGCAATCCTGCCGCATCGAGCAATTGCGCGACGCGGCGATACACCACAAACAGTTCTTCATACTTCACCGATCCCAGGCCATTCAGGATCACCGCCACGCGCTGACCTTCAATTTGCTGGATATCGACAGGCAGTTCACTCAGCAGGCGCTCGACAAAGATTTCGGCCAGTTCATCTGCACGCGGAACAGCGGTTTCACTGATACCGGGTTCGCCGTGAATACCTAATCCCAACGCCATACGCCCTTTTTCAACTTCAAACAGCGGATGAGACGCGCCAGGCAGCGTACAGCCCGAGAACGCCACGCCAAAGGTGCGGGTACGATCGTTAGCATGCTGTGATTTTTTCAGCACGGTGGCTAAATCATCACCTGCTTCTGCCGCCGCACAGGCGGCTTTGAACACGCATAAGTCTCCGGCCACGCCACGGCGCTTCGCCAGTTCGTCTTTGCTGGCACTGGAGATATCATCCGTTACCGCCAGAATTTCGCAGGCAATGCCTTCAGCACGCAGGCGTTCGCAAGCCTGGCCAAAGTGCAATACGTCACCCGCGTAGTTTCCGAACATCAACAGCACGCCCGCACCGTTATGCGCCGCACGTGCCACGTTGTAAATCTGCTGAGCAGATGGCGAAGCGAAGAGATTGCCCATTGCCGCGCCATGTGCCAGACCTTGTCCAACCAACCCGGCGAAGGCCGGATAATGACCGGAACCGCCGCCCACAATCACCGCAACAGTATTGGGCTGGCTGCGCGTACTGCGCACCACACCACCAGTGACCTGACGAACTTTATCGGCGTTGGCGGCGACAAAGCCTTCAATGAGTTCAGCAGCAAAGGCTGAAGGTTGATTAAACAGGTACGTCATTTTAGTGCTCCTGTGCGATAGAGGTCGGCTGAGACTGCGGACGGCGGCGGTTAAGTAACAACATGAGGACAGCAGACAGCAGCATGAATCCACCGACCACAAACATCGGTAAGACGTAGCTGTTGGTGGCGTCATGCAGTGCGCCGGTGATATAGCCCGCGGAGAAGCCCGCCACGTTTCCTAAAGTATTGATTAATGCAATCGCAGCCGCCGCTGATGCGCCCGTCAGGAACTGCGTAGGCAGTGTCCAGAAGTTCGGCAAGGCAGCGAAGATCGAGCTGGCTGTAATAGCAATGACCATGATGGTGGTGAACGGTGAGTCCATATACAGCGCCAGAGGCACGCTGATACCCCCCGCCAGTGCCGGAATAGCAATGTGCCAGGTTTTGCAGCCGCGACGAGTGGCATCTTTTGACCAGAAATACATCACCACAGCCGCGATAAGGTATGGTACGCCGGTAATTAAGCCTTTCTGCATCACGTTAAAGGTGGTGCCAAACTGCTGCTGGAAGCCAGAAATAATGGTTGGCAGGAAGAAGGCCAGCGCATAAAGGCCATAGATAAAGCCGAAGTAGATCAGGCACAGCATCCACACGCGACCATTACCCATCACTGAACGCAGGCTGTGTTTCTGTTGACCCTGCTTCTGCTGGTGCTCGGCTTCCAGTTCGTTAGTCAGCCAGGTTTTCTCTTCAGCTGTCAGCCATTTGGCCTGGCGTGGGGAATCCACCAGCCAGAACAGCGCTGCAATACCGATCAGAATCGCCGGGACGGAAACCCCCAGGAACATCACGCGCCAGCCGTCCAGACCAAACAGACCGTGCTGTTCGATCAATCCAGCTGCCAGCGGTGCACCGAACACCACGGTCAGCGGCTGCGCCAGATAGAACAGTGACAGAATTTTGCTGCGATGGCGGCCCGGCACCCACATGCTCAGGTACAGAATCGCGCCTGGGAAGAAGCCCGCTTCGGCGATACCCAGCAGCAGACGCAGCGTATAGAGCCCTTCCACACTGCTCACCCAGGTGAACAGCAATGAAACGATACCCCAGCTGATCATGATGCGTGCCAGCCAGCGACGCGCACCAAACTTATGCAGCGCCAGGTTACTTGGCACTTCCAGCAGGATATAGCCGATAAAGAAGATGCCCGATGCCAGGCCAAACTGAACGCCCGTCAGACCAAGGTCCTGGGTCATACCGTTAGGGCCAGCAAATGAAATCGCCGTGCGGTCAAGGAAGTTGATAAAGAACATCAGCGCCACAAAAGGCACCAGACGCCAGGAGATTTTGCTGATAGCGGACTTTTCAACCGCTGTCATGTTTTGCTGACTCATAACGCACCTCCGTGACGTGCGTGGTTAAAGCTTTTGATTGGTGTTGACCAGCCGCCAAAGTGGCGCTGGGTGCAGGTGTACTGAGAGGTACGTTTTAAATGACACATGTTCGAGTCCTCGATGGGTCTTCTTGTACATTGGTATCGTTATGCGAACAAATGAACACTACACGGATAATTGTGCATCTCTCAACTGCAAATGATGAAAGTGTGAGCCTGCTCATGAGATTTGATTTTGGTGTTAAATCGGAGGAATACGGCAAAGTAGCGGCAAACTAGCGCTGAGACTGCGTTCCTGCCCTGCGATGGTGGGCAACACGCATTTAAAACACATGAACAACCGTTGAACATATGATGGTATTTATGGCAGGCTGTCAGTGAACATCTTATCGCCTACGTAACAAACGTTCAGGCATAGGAACCCAACCTGCTGGAGAACCACGATGAAAACAATCGCTATTGGCGCCGATGATGCGGCTATCGAATTGAAAAACATCATTAAAAAACTGCTGGAAGAGAAAGACTTTCAGGTGACGGACTACACCAATGACGCGCAAAACGACCGTCCTATGTACCCGGATGTTGCTTTTGCTCTGGCCACCGCCATTCAGAAAAATGAATTCGAGCGCGGCATCCTGCTGTGTGGCACCGGTATTGGCGTTGCGATTGTGGCGAATAAGGTTGAAGGCGTACGGGCCGCTCAGTGCCACGACACCTTCTCTGCCGAACGTGCCCGTAAAAGCAACAACGCACAGATCATGACCATGGGCGCGCGCGTGATTGGTCCAGAGTTGGCGAAAAATATCGTTAACGCCTGGCTGGCTTCAGAATTTGAAGGCGGCGGTTCAACGGCCAAAGTTGAGAAGATCGGTTACTACGAACAGGTTTCACATACTAAATAATCGCCGACTTCTCACCTCTGGAGAATCCTTATGTCAACACGCCGGGAAAGAGCAAACGCCATTCGTGCATTGAGCATGGATGGCGTTCAGCAAGCGAATTCAGGACATCCGGGTGCCCCGATGGGCATGGCGGATATCGCGGAAGTTCTGTGGCTCGATTTTTTGCAACATAACCCTTCACACCCTCAGTGGGCCAACCGTGACCGCTTCGTGCTGTCTAATGGCCACGGCTCGATGCTGATTTATAGCCTGTTGCATCTCACCGGCTACGATCTGCCTATCGATGAACTGAAAAATTTCCGCCAGTTGCATTCTAAAACGCCGGGGCATCCGGAATACGGCTATACGCCAGGGGTGGAGACAACCACCGGGCCGCTCGGTCAGGGCATTGCTAACGCCGTAGGTTTCGCGATTGCCGAACGTACACTGGCAGCACAATTTAACCGCCCAGGTCATGACATCGTCGATCACCACACTTACGTGTTTATGGGTGACGGCTGCATGATGGAAGGCATCTCTCACGAAGTGTGCTCCATCGCCGGTACCCTGAAACTGGGCAAACTGGTGGCCTTCTATGATGACAATGGCATCTCTATTGATGGCCACGTGGATGGCTGGTTCACCGATGACACCGCGATGCGTTTCGAATCCTACGGCTGGCACGTGGTGCGTGGCATCGACGGGCACGATGGCGATGCCATTAAGCAGGCAATTGAAGAAGCCAAAGCGGTGACTGACAAACCTTCACTGTTGATGTGTAAAACGGTGATTGGTTTCGGTTCGCCGAACAAAGCCGGCACCCATGATTCGCACGGCGCCCCGCTGGGTGTTGACGAAATCGCGTTGAGCCGGAAGCAGCTAGGCTGGAACCACGCCCCGTTTGACATTCCTTCAGACATTTATGCCCAATGGGATGCCAAGGAAGCCGGTCAGGCCAGAGAAGCGGCATGGGATGAAAAAGTAGCGGCATACGCAGCGGCCTACCCGGATTTGGCTGCAGAGTTCAAACGCCGTGTGAATAACGCGTTGCCAGACAATTGGGCCAGTGAATCGCAGAAGTTCATCGAACAGCTGCAGGGTAATCCAGCCAAAATCGCCAGCCGCAAAGCCTCTCAGAATGCCATTGAAGCCTTCGGTAAGATCCTGCCGGAATATCTTGGCGGCTCAGCTGACCTGGCACCAAGCAACCTGACCATGTGGTCTGGTTCTAAGCCGATCAATGAAGATGCTGCCGGTAACTACATCCATTACGGCGTGCGCGAATTCGGTATGACCGCTATCGCCAACGGCATTGCGCTGCACGGTGGTTTCCTGCCATACACCGCCACCTTCCTGATGTTTGTCGAATACGCCCGCAATGCTGCGCGTATGGCTGCGTTGATGAAAGTGCGTCAGATCATGGTCTACACCCACGACTCAATCGGTCTGGGCGAAGATGGCCCAACGCACCAGCCGGTTGAGCAGATGGCCAGCCTGCGCGTAACGCCAAACATGAGCCTGTGGCGTCCATGTGACCAGGTTGAATCTGCTGTGGCGTGGAAATACGCGATTGAGCGCGTAGACGGCCCATCAGTGCTGGTGTTCTCACGTCAGAACCTGGCACAGCAGGATCGTACTGCTGAGCAGCTGGCTAACGTGGCACGCGGTGGTTACGTGCTGAAAGACAGCGAAGGTACGCCAGAGCTGATCCTGATCGCCACCGGTTCAGAAGTCGAGCTGGCTGTCACCGCTTACGAGCAACTGACCGGCGAAGGCCGTAAAGTGCGTGTGGTGTCTATGCCATCTACCGACGCCTTCGACAAGCAAGACGCGGCATACCGTGAATCTGTGCTGCCGAAAACGGTGGCTGCACGTGTCGCGATTGAAGCCGGTATCGCCGATTACTGGTTCAAATACACTGGTCTGCACGGCGCGATTGTTGGCATGACTACCTTCGGTGAGTCTGCACCGGCAGAGCTGTTGTTCAAAGAGTTCGGCTTCACCGTTGAGAACGTGGTGAAGACCGCGAAATCGATTCTGTAATCCGTGGTCGCCATAAATGGCGACCGTACAGATTCTGATAACCGTAGCGTGCGCATTTATGCGCACTTTTTTTAAGCCCGCACTTGAGCTGATACTTGTCCCCCATGCGACCCCCGGACGGCTTTAGCACAGGTTGCTTACCTTCGCCCCTGAATACGCGTATTCTGTCCCCCGCTTGCCCTTTCTCATGGAACCGGAGGAACGATGTCCACCCTACGCTTACTTATCTCTGACTCGCACGATCCCTGGTTTAACCTCGCGGTAGAAGAGTGCATCTTTCGTCAGATGCCCACCACCCAGCGCGTGCTGTTTTTATGGCAGAACGCGGAGACCGTGGTCATCGGACGCGCGCAAAATCCGTGGAAAGAGTGCAACACACGGCGCATGGCTGAGGATGGCATCAAACTGGCGCGACGCAGCAGCGGCGGCGGTGCCGTGTTTCATGACCTGGGTAACGCCTGCTTTACCTTTATGGCGGGCAAACCGGAATACGATAAATCGGTTTCAACCGCCATCATCTTGCAAGCGCTGGAAAAACTTGGCATGCGTGCAGAAGCCTCGGGGCGCAATGATATCGTGGTCGATGTTGAAGGCGGCATGCGTAAAATATCCGGGTCAGCCTACCGTGAAACCCCAGATCGCGGTTTCCATCACGGCACCTTTTTGATGAATGCTGACCTGTCACGGCTGGCGGATTACCTCAATCCTGATATCAAGAAACTTCAGGCCAAAGGCATTACCTCTGTGCGCTCTCGCGTGGCCAATATGGCCGAGTTCATCCCAGATATCAGTTTTGCTGATATCTGCCGTGAAGTGATTGCTGCCTATTTTGCTTACTATGGGGAAACCTGCGAACCCGAGTACATCTCGCCACAGGCATTGCCGGATTTACCCGGATTTAAAGAGCAGTTTGCGCGTCAGAGCAGTTGGGAATGGAATTTTGGTCAGGCACCGGATTTCTCACATGTGCTACAAGAACGTTTTGCCTGGGGCGGCGTGGAGATCCACTTTGATGTTGAGCGCGGCGTGATTACTCGCAGCCAGATATTTACTGATAGCCTCAATCCTGCCCCGTTAGAAACACTCGCGGTGCGCTTGCAGGGCGTGGCCTATCGCCCGGAGTCTCTGCAAACCGAAATGCAAAAACTTATCAACGAATTTCCGGCGCAACACAATGAACTGAACCAACTGGAAAATTGGCTGATTAACAGTATCAGGTAAATATTCACACGGGTGCGGCGTGGAAAGGCGTACCAAAGTACGCCCCTACCACCCTCGGATAAGCTCAGGTCCCACTGACCGTCCCGCTCATTACCGCCGTTGCGGCATCGCGCACCAGAAACGCGATGAGCGTCGTGTCACGTTCGCCGCGCACCGGCGGCAGTGCGCCCTGCACACTGATAGCATCCCCTTGCAGCAGACGCGCCTCGCCCACCTGCACGATACCGTCCAGCACGGAAATCCAGCTGCTATATCCACGCAAATGCGGAACATCCACTTCAACACCACGCGCAATTTTGAGATCGAAAATCAAAACATCCTGACGCAGGATCATCGGCGCGTCGCTACTTTCCGGTCCAGCCAGCAATGTCCAACTGTTAGCGGGCGCATCGGCGGCACGGCTGAACGTCTGCACGCGTGACTCCCCGCCGCTGTAAGATGGCCGAATATACACCTGCAGCATCTCTGTTTCGATAAAAGGGGCAGACTCGGCAAAACGCACGCCGCTGCCGGCACTGACCACCATCGCGCGTCTGGTATTGAGCGCCGTTTTCTCGCCGTCCTCGCTAAGATGCTGAGCCGAGCCGCGCCAGACATAGCTGAAGATCTCATCATCTTTGTGCGTATGCAGCGGGATGTGCGCATCCATTTTCAGCGTCATCTGGTCGATAACCGCCAGCGGACCTAATGACTCACCGGGACGTTGACGACGAATAGTAAAGGGACCGTATTCAAACAACTGATCCCGCTGAGCACGTATCAGATTCATGGTTTCTTCCTCACGAATTTCTCTCTTACCCATCATGATAACGGCAGAAAAAAACCTGAACAGATGTACAATTTGCTCGCTTACATCAAATATTTTGAATATTAATCACCTGTAGCAATCATCATCGCAAGCACACAAATCCTCAGCGTTAAGTTTTTCCATTCTGGATTAGTCAATAGGCTTTTTTTTGCGTAAAATAAGCTTTTTTCTAGCGGGTAATAAACAACATGAATCGCAGCGAACAAATTTTGGATGCAGCCGAGCAGTGCATGCGACAAAAAGGTTTTCATCAAACGTCGATTCAGAATATTGCCAGCGAGGCCGATGTCAGTATTGGTTTGATATATAAATATTACAAAAACAAAGAGGCAATCATCGAGGCGCTGGTGACGCACGTTGTTCAGCGTATGATTACCATGCTCAATGCAGATTTCGAGCAAATTGCCCATGCCGGTGGCATGACGCATTCGGCCAATGACATTATTCCCGCTGAAGTGGAAAACAGTATTATGTTGCTGATGGAAGTGTCGTCAGAAGCGACGCGCAATACGCGCATTCGTCAGATAATGAACGATGCCTGGCAGGTACTGAAAAATAACTTCATTACTCAGGAGCAGGCACTGAATCCTGCTCTGGACGCCAATAAAATCCACACGCGTTTGTACATCATGTCGCTGGTGATTGACGGCATCATCATTCGCCGTTGCATGAAACAGCGAGAAGTGCCGGCCAGTTTTATGTCCTTTTTTGACAACATCGCTAATGATGTTAACCAGCATGGCATCGCGTAATCTCAGCTAAACAGGTGACGGCTGAGGATACCGTTGATCCTGGTGAGTTCCTGTTGATCCACCTCTTTATCGCCAAATGCGCGACAGGCAACACCGTCCACCAGCATCAATAAAAACTGAATCCGATGCGCACGCTGTTGAGGATTGACCTGCGGCATCTGTCGGGTAAAAATGGCGTCCAACTCCGCCACCAGTAATTGTTCTTCTGCCGCCAGCACATCGCGGACAGATTGACTGCGTGATGCTTCTGAATACATTTCAAGTAATAGACAGCGGTCCTGATGCGGCCACGCCTGCCAGAAAAGGGAATCCGGATTGATAATATCATCGGTCCGCGTTTCGCCCGGTAGATTACTGGTCAGAAAAACACGCCAGTTAATTGCAATATTCTTAATCGTTTCGCTTACAATTAACTCCTTACTCTTAAAATAACGATATATCTGCCCTGCCCCCAATCCGGATTCACGGCTAATATCGGCCATGCTGGCACCGTGAAAACCCGAGCGGCTAAAACAGATTTTCGCAGAGGCGATAATCAACCGCTGACGCTGTTGTATTAATGATTCATTTTCTGATCTGCTCAAAATAACTCCCACAATGACAACGGCATAATTATTTTTTTATCATCATACGCGAAGGTTTTTATCGCCGGAATGGCAGACTTAAATCCGGTTACATTTTTACCCCAAGCCGATGCGTGACCGGCTTGGGGTTTTCCTTACATTTTCAGTTCAGATTCTTTCAACGCCGTACCGCCACCCATCACCTTGTAGAAAGTATTGAGATTTTGGTAGTAGGCCTGCTCAACGCTCACCAGGCTGGTGCGCGCGGTATACAGCGTGCGCTGCGCGGTTAAGGCATTAAGATAGGTATCGACCCCATTCTGATAGCGCAGATCGGCCAGATGGTAGTACGTCTGCGAAGCCGCAACGTTATTACGCTGGCTGGTGAGCTGATCGTTAATGGTGCCACGCCGTGCCAGGGCGTCAGCCACTTCCTGGAACGCGGTTTGTACCGCCTTCTCGTACACCGCCACGTAATACTCCTTCTGCGCTTTGGTGTAATTCAGGTAAGCCACGTTATAGCCGCCTTTGAAGATCGGCAGAGAGATGCTGGGCGCAAATGACCATACGCCCGCCCCGTTCTTAAACAGTGACGAAAGATCAGAACTGCCCACGCCGCCGCTGGCCGTCAGCGAAATGCTCGGGAAGAAGTTGGCACGCGCCGCACCGATATTGGCATTTGCCGCTTTCAGATTGTGCTCTGCCTGCAACACGTCAGGGCGATTATTTAACGCGTCAGATGATACCCCAGCCGGCACGCTACGCAGCGCATTGCCAATTGACTCGATGCTCTCCGGCAGCAGGTTATCCGGCACGTTTTTTCCTACCACCAGGTCCAGCGCATTTTTATCCTGCGCCACACTGGTGGTGTAACTGGCCACATCCGCCTGTGCCGACTGATAGGTGGTTTCAGCCGAAGCGACATCCACCATTGAATCCACGCCGTTTTGCATGCGTTTGCGCGTGACCTCCAGTGACTGTCGCGCGCTTTCCGCTGTCTCTTTGGCGATGGCCAAATTGCTGCGATCGGCGGCCAGTTGCAACCAGTAATCCACGGTGTTGTAGAGCACCGTCAGGCGTGTACTGCGTGCGCCCTCCAGCGTGCCAAGATAGGTTTCATATTGCTGGCGCGTCAGACTCTGGTTTTTACCAAACAGATCCAACTCGAAGGAGCTGACGCTGCCCTCTGCGGTATAGCTATTGCTCAGCGCGGTTTGATTGCCTTCTCCGGTCAGGGCGCGCGAGCGTGTGCCGCTCACGCCAGCACTGAGGGACGGGAACAGATCGGCGCGCTCCTCACCGTACTGCGCATGCGCAGATTTCACGCTGGCCACCGCTTCGCGCAAATCACGGCTGCTGTCGAGCGCCATCGCCACCACCTGGCGCAACTTCGCATCCAGCACATAATCCTGCCAGCTGATATCGCGATAGTTCGCCGCCGCTCCCCGCAGATTACGATAGGCATCGCCGGTCGGTGTTGTGGTGCTGACCGCATCTTTCGGACGATCGTAATGCGGATCGAGTGATACGCAGCCCGCAAGGAAGCACGGCAAAATCACCATTAAAAGTTTTGCAGACATATTACTCCTCCGCCTTAACAGCAGATTCAGTTGACTGTGCATCGTCATGCGGAATCGCCGGGAACACGCGACGGACCAGAACAAAGAACAGCGGAACAAAGAAGATGGCCAGCAAGGTGGCGGTCAAGGTACCGCCGATAATGCCGGTACCGATGGCGATACGGCTGTTGGCCCCCGCGCCCGTGGATATCGCCAGCGGCAGCACCCCAGCGGTAAATGCCAGTGAGGTCATAATGATCGGACGCAAACGCATCGACGCAGCATGAATCGCCGCTTTGACCAGATTCTCCCCTTTGCGGTAATTCTCCTCAGCAAACTCGACGATCAGAATCGCGTTCTTCGCCGACAGCCCGATAATGGTCAGCAGCGCCACCTGGAAATAAACATCGTTTTCCAGCCCGCGCAGGCTGATCGCCAGCAACGAACCAATCACCCCTAACGGCACCACCATCATCACCGAGAACGGCACCGACCAGCTTTCATACAGCGCCGCGAGGCACAGGAACACCACAATCAGTGAGATGCCATACAGCGACATCGCCTGGTTACCCGAGAGTTTTTCCTGATAAGAGAGCCCACTCCACGCGAAGGTCGTTCCGGCCGGCAGTTTCGCCGCCAGTTTTTCCATGGCGGTGATGGCGTCACCCGAACTTTTACCGGATGCGGCCGATCCTTCAATCTCGTAGGAAGCCAAACCGTTATAACGTGACAGCACATCTGGACCGTACGCCCATTGGGAGGTAGCAAACGACGAGAACGGCACCATGGTGGTATTACTGTTGCTGTCCGTGCCGCGTACATACCATTGATCGATATCTTCAGGCTTGCTGCGGAACTGTTGATCGCCCTGCATATAGACTTTCTTCACGCGACCGCGATCGGTGAAGTCATTGACGTAACTGCCGCCAATCGCCGCACTGAGCGTGTCGTTGATATCGCTGATGGTCAGGCCCAGCGACTGCGCTTTAGCATCATCAATGCTGACATCTAACTGCGGCAGATCCGGCAGCGAGTTAGCACGCACCGCACTCAATACCGGATCCTGATTGGCTTCAGCAATCAGCTGGTTACGCATCTGCAGCAGCTGGTTACGGTCGGTTGCGCCGCGTCCCTGTAGCTCAAAGGTAAAGCCGTTGGATTGTCCCAAACCCGACACGGAAGGCGGTGACAGCACAAAGATTTGTGCATCGCGGATACTGGACAGCGCCGCCATCGCGCGGCCGGCAATCGCATCGGCGCTGTTTTCGCTGCCTTTGCGCTCGCTCCAGTTTTTCAGAGAGATAAAGCCGATGCCGGCGTTCTGACCGCTACCGGCAAAACTGAAGCCGTTCACCAACATGCTAACGTTGACGTTGTCCTTCTCTTTGGTCGCGAAGTACTGCTGTACCTGGCGGCGAACTTCACTGGTGCGATTTTCAGTGGCACCCGGCGCCAGCTGATACTGCACCATGATATAACCCTGGTCTTCGGTCGGCAGGAAGCCGGTCGGCAGACGCATATAGAGCACCGCGCAACCAATGAGCAGCACCGCATACAGCAGCAGATAGCGCACCGAGCTGTGCACCACATGGCCAACGCCTTTGTGATAGCGCGCCTGCACTTTTTCATAGCTACGGTTAAACCAACCAAAGAAACCTTTGGTGCCACTCTCGTGGTTATGCGGTTTCAGCAGCGTGGCGCACAGCGCCGGGGTCAGCGTCAGGGCGACAATCACCGACAGCACCATAGAAGAAACAATGGTGATAGAAAACTGACGGTAGATCACACCAGTCGAGCCACTAAAGAAGGTCATCGGCAGGAATACCGCTGACAGCACCAACGCGATTCCCACCAGCGCGCCGGTGATCTCCTTCATGGATTTCTCCGTCGCCTGGCGCGGCGGTAATCCCTCTTCACGCATCACACGTTCAACGTTCTCCACCACCACAATCGCGTCATCGACCAATAGCCCGATGGCGAGCACCATACCAAACATGGTGAGGGTGTTGATGGAGTAGCCAAATACGGATAGCACGCCAAAGGTGCCCAGTAATACCACCGGTACGGCAATCGCAGGGATTAAGGTGGTGCGGATATTTTGCAGGAAGACAAACATCACGATGACCACCAGAATCACCGCTTCAATCAAGGTCTTAACGACCTCTTCGATTGAAATCTTGACGAAGTCGGTGCTGTCCAGTGGGTAGGCAATCTCATAACCCGCTGGCATGCTGCTGCGGAATTCATTGATGGCGGATTTAACCTGCTCGGCGGTGGAAAGAGCATTGGCACCCGATGCCAACTGCACCGCGATACCCGAAGCCGGATGGCCGTTCGCCAGCACGTTCGCGCTGTAGTCTTCATCGCCCATCTCGACACGCGCCACGTCACTGAGGCGTACCACCGAACCGTCAGTCTGACTTTTCAGCACGATATTGCGGAACTGTTCAGGCGTTTGCAGACGTGAACGGGAACGCACAGTCGCCACCAGCTGCTGTTCTTTGCTGGCCGGCTGCGCGCCCAACTGACCGGATGAGACCTGGGTGTTCTGGCTCTCCAGTGCCGTGGTGACATCTGACGGCATCAGTGAATAAGAGGCCAGCTTGCTGGGATCAAGCCAGATGCGCATCGCGTATTCAGCGCCAAATACCTGCACGCTGCCCACGCCTGGCACACGCGCCAGGGTATCTTCCATGTTACTGACCATGTAGTCGGCAACATCCGATGAACTGCTTTTATTGGTTTTATCGTAAACCGCAAGAATCAGCAGGAAGTCGCTTTGCGCCTTTTCCACCGTGACACCTTGTGACGTCACCGCTGTCGGCAGACGACTCTCGGCTTGCTGAACCTTGTTCTGCACCTGTACCTGAGCGATGTCAGGATCGGTGCCCTGTTGGAAGGTCACGTTAATTTTCACCTGCCCCGTGGATGCGGTGCTGGTGGAGTTAAAGTAGAGCAACCCATCAAGCCCGGTAAGCTGCTGCTCGATCACCTGCGTCACGCTGCTCTCCAGCGTTTCCGCCGAGGCGCCGGTGTAAGTGGCCTGAATGCTGATCTGTGGTGGCGCAACGTCAGGATATTGTGCAACCGGCAAACTATTAATACTCAGCAGACCGAACATCATAATGCAGATGGCGATAACCCAGGCAAAAACCGGGCGGCGGATAAAGAACTGAGCCAACATATCAGTTGCCCTCGCTGGTCGCGGCTTTATCGTTTGGCGTCACTTCCACCGCTTTGACGCTCATGCCCGCCTGCACTTTACCGGTGCCTTCAACAATTAGTTTGTCACCCTGATTAAGTCCCGAGGTGATCAGCCATTTATTGCCAATCACGCGGTCAGCCACTACTTCACGGCTTTCCACTTTATTCTCTTTATCCACCACCAGCGCCGTGGCATTGCCTTTGGCGTCACGAGTGATGCCCTGCTGCGGTGCCAGAATCGCATTGGTTTTTACGCCGTTCGTCACGTTGGCTCGCACATACATGCCGGGCAGAAGTTCATGCTGCGGATTGGGGAAAATCGCGCGTAGCGTGACGGTGCCGGTCGCTTCATCCACGGACACCTCCGTCAGTTCCAGTTTGCCGGGATGATCATAGGCGCTGCCATCTTCCAGTTTCACCGTCACCGGCACTTCATCCGTGCTCTGCTGCAGTGAGGCCTGCTGGCGCTTCAGTTTTAGTAACTGCACGCTGGATTGGGTCAGGTCGACATAAATAGGATCTAAAGCGCGGATGGTTGCCAGCGCGGTGGTTTGGCTGGCAGTCACCAGTGCACCTGGCGTAACCGATGAAATACCAATACGACCGCTGATCGGTGCGGTAATACGCGTGTAGTTCAAGTTGATGCGCGCGCTTTCAACGGCAGCACGATATTGATCAACTGACGCCACATTCTGCTGATAGGTAGCCAGCGCATCGTCAGCATCCTGACGCGATACGCCATTTTCTTTCACCAGCGCGGCATAACGTTCCGCTTTCAATTTGCTGCTTTTTACCAGTGCCTGCGCATTTTTCAACTGCGCCACTGCCTGGTCGTAACTGGCCTGGTAGCTGGCAGGATCGATCTGATACAGCACCTGCCCGGCTTTCACTTCATCGCCCTCAGTGAACAGGCGTTTCTGAATAATGCCCTCAACCTGAGGCCGTACTTCTGATGTCATGCTGCCCGTGACGCGCCCGGCGAGTTGGCTGTCCAGCGTGACTGATTCGCTTTGCAATGTTTTGACGCCCACTTCGGTGGCCGTATTCGGGGCTTGTTGGTTGCTATTTTGATCGCAAGCGGCGACTAACATCACCAGCCCGGCGATCACACTGCGCTGAAAATTCTTCATGAATTACCCTGTAGTGAACGTTCATTCTCAGATTGTAGTCTATCAAATCATCTACGCAGCGACTGTCAGGAAAATGAAAATTTGCCGGGTACGGGATTCTGGAAACATGAGGAAATTTAATATTCAGCATGAAAGATAATCATGTTACGAACTGGCAATAGATATGTTCTGTGAAATACAAAACGACAAAATTAAAATGCAGTCATTTGCATTAAAGTGCATAAATGTACTACCCTCGATTAAAGTGACATTAGGAAAGGCCATTTTCAATAAATAACTTTCAGTTAAAGTTACTCCCGATATCTTCCCCAACAAACATCATCACCCTCTGTTTTATTAACCCCACCCGCCCCTGAATTTATTGAGCAGCCCGTCATAATAAAAAATTATTATTCACTCAAAAATAAAGTAGCAGGTGAAATACAGGTTTTTGCTATTGGCTGCCAGGCCAATATTCACAAGGCAAGCGCTATTTGTCGTACTAAAGATGACAATTTAATTTGAAGCGTTATGCTTTTGTTAGAAAAGCGTTTAGGAAGTTTCTTATCTTCACACCGACCAGCAAATAATATAAAAACATTTCAAGATTTGTAAATTTCACTATTAGCAAAGGGCATCCGTGAAAACGGAATTAAGTGCTCTCAGGTTTTTATTGCCAATTTATTTCAGGATGCAAAATGGAACATTTTGCGGTCCGTGCGGTAGCCATGCCGAAATAAAAAGGAAGGGTCAATATGGATCGTGTCGTTGTTGCACATTCTCCACTGGGCGAGTCACTACTGTTCAAGAGCATGACTGGCCATGAATCACTCTCCTGCATTTATCACTATGATGTTGAATTCCTGTGTAAAGACAACAGTATTGCTCTGCCTGACCTGTTGGGGAAACCGCTGACTCTGGCGCTTAATCCGCGTCCCGGCGTGACCCGTTATTTGAGCGGCATCATTACGCGCATGGCATTTCTCGGACATGAGAAACATCGGGAAGAATATTATACCTATCGTGCGGAGGTCAGACCTGAATTATGGTATCTGACGCAAAACCGCGGTTTCCGCATTTGGCAAAATCAGACGGTGAAACAAATCATCGCGGTGGTCCTGAATGACGCGGGCATTATCTTTGAAGACAAACTCACGGGCAGTTACCGGGAGTGGGAATTCTGTGTGCAGTATCAGGAGAGCAGCTTTGATTTCATTCAGCGACTGATGGAGCACGAAGGCATCTATTTTTATTTCGAGCATGCCATGGATAAACAAACGTTGATTCTGGCTGACGATCCTTCGGTCCACACTCCTTTTCCCGGTTACGACACCATCGAATATCATCAGGCTGCTGCAGGCGGTTATGTGAATGATGAAAGCATCAATATCTGGCAAGCATCGGCCGCTATTTCACCCAGCCTTTATCAGCATGATGATTACAATTATCTGGAAAGTAATGCTGATCTTTCCGCAAATGGGCAAATTAGTCAGTCACACGCCGAAAAAGTCGCTACCCAACGTGAATGGCCGGGGCAATATCCGCAGCAGGCAGACGGACAACAATACGTCACGGTGCGTCAGCAGGAGTTTGCCTCCCGTCAGTTGGAGTCCGATGGCGTGGGCGATGCGTTTGGTTTAGCCCCCGGATACACCTTTGCCTTAGCGAAAGCGCCGCGTGCCAGCGATGAAGGGCAATCGTTTCTGATTACCTCAGTGGATTATCAACTGGTAGAAAACAGCTACGCCAGTAACGATGAAGACTTCACGCGCCATTGCTTTCAGTTCCGCGTTGTCCCGGCCACGGTGAACTGGCGCCCTGCCCGTAACACGCGCTGGCCACGCACCAGCGGCCCGCAAACGGCGGTGGTGGTTAACGCCCCGGATGCCAGCAAAGGCGACAACAGCACCGTTGCCACAGACCAGTATGGTCGCGTGCGGGTCAAGTTCCTGTGGTTCAAACCCGACAATGAGCAAGATCTTTACTCATGCTGGTTACGCGTCGCCAGCGGTTGGGCCGGCAGCCAGCAGGGTTACTACCAGATACCGCGCGTGGGTGAAGAAGTGGTCGTAGATTTCATCAACGGCGATCCGCATATGCCGGTGATCACCGGGCGCGTTTTCAACAATCTGCAAACGCAACCCGTGGGTGAAAGTCTGTTAACCATCGGCAGTGAAAGCGATGTTGCCGACAGCGACAGCATCACCGCCGAAGCGGCCGACTCCTGGTCGTGGTCCAAAAGCGGATTTTGGTCGCGTTCGGTTGGCAACAGCGATGCCAGCAACGGCAACTTCATCTCGTTCGAGGATTTATCGGGCGAAGAGTCGCTGGATATCCACGCGCAGAAAGACCTCAATCTCTCGGCCAACAACGCCATCAAAATCTACGCCGCCAAGGAGGGAGATGGCGCGCTGAAGATTTGGGCTCCGGGTAAGGTGACGATTCACAGTAACGATACTGTCTCCACCAGCGCCCCGACCACCTATCACACCTCACGCGGCAGTTACTACACCGTTACCGGGGCTAACTTCACCACCACCGGTATCGGGCTGACCATTAACGGCGTCAACGGCACGGTTAACGCCGTCAGCAACGTCGCGGCCAGTACCAGCGATTTTGCCGTAAAGGGTGTCAGCATGGATTACACCTACATCAAGCGCAGTAAAACACAGGTCGAGTACAAAGCCGATTTGCAGCGTTTTGAGCAGGTACCGTTTTACACCTTGCGGACCAACATGATGTCGATCATGAGCGGCGCGGTGAGTGAAGGTCTCGGCAATACCCTGCAAGAGAAGATCAAGAAACTCACCGATGAGCGCGATGCGCGCAAAAGCATCAAACAGGACGCTGACGACAAGAAGAAAACCGACTGGGAATCACAACGCGACGAAAAGGTTACGCAGAAAAACAGCCCACAAACGCGTGAACAGGCCCAAAGAGAGAACAACAACAACAACAACAACAACAACAACGATAACAACCAGAACAATAATAACCAGAACAACAATCCTCCTGCGGATGAAAACGACCCTACCTTTAATCCATGGGCGGACGCGTAATGCAGCTGATCAAACCAACACGGCTCAGCCTGATCACCCGCCCCTATCGCTGGCAGCAGCAAGACTATCTCGGTGTGGCGGTCATCGCCCTACTGGATATGTCAGCCCAGCCCGAACTGCGCGATGAGCAAACCTTATGGCAGCGCGTCAGCGAGGAGCTGCAATCTCCTGACGGGGTGTTGGATTTGGCGATACCCAAACGCTGTGCTGAATTTCTCGCCAGTGGCTATGGCTATGCGGCCCCCGAGGAAACCACCTGCGAAGTCGCGATTCAGGTAGAAAAGATCCGTAAACAGCAAACTGTCGCCCCGCAAGCAGCGGCATCGTTTCATGCGCTCGCCATGGATCACCCCATGCGCCAGGCCTTGATGGGAAAAGAATACGACGACCATTGGTTGCAGCATGATTATCCCGGTTTTGCCCGTGACACGGACTGGCGGCTGTTCAATCAGGCCGCCTATGACCAGTGGTGGCCGGAGCAGGATGCGTTACCTGCGGGCGCCGAATGGCGCATCGACAACATGCATCCCAGCCAGCCCGTACAACAGGGCAAACTGCCACTGTGGAAGGCCCGCGCCTTTGCTACGCGTCAACATCAGGACACATTGCTGTTCGAAGAGCTGGCGATGCGTGCCACCACGGTTCACTTCCTGCCGCATTGCAGTGAGTTATTGATCATCTGGCACGGTTGCTGTGCCTGCAATGAAGATGATGCGTCGGATGTGCAATCGCTGATGGTGGCACTGGAGCGAGACGAAGCCCTGCGTGACCCGCAACACTATCGCCAGGTTCATCAGTTACGCAGCACCGATGCTGACGCCGCACTACACGCTCTGCGCGACAGCGATTTGATTGATCCCGCGATCCTCGCTAACGCGGCCCCTGCCACGCTGAATCGCGATCCCGGACCCTTTGTGCAAAACCTCGCTCGCTACGAGCAGCAGCAGCGTCAGCAGTTTGAGCGACCGGTACCGGAAAGTGCGCTCCACAATTTCACGGTGGAACAGGACATCGCCGCACAGCTGGCGTGCCAGGAAAAGAAAGGTGAACAGCACTACCAGCAGATGATGGCGCTCCACGATAACGAATCCCGGCGCAGCAATGCGGCAGATTTACCGCTGCTGGATGGTGCGGCCCAGTATCGACAGCAGCGCGAAGAATTACAGGCCAATCGCCATTTGCTCGGCCCACGAGCCAGTGACATTGCACACAGTGAACAGGCATTACTGGACAGCTATCGCCTGACCGCGCAGCAGCAAAAATCCGCCCCGCGACTGAGCCTGAGCGATTCAGAAATGCAGCGCAAGCAACTGATGCATTGTATGGACAGTGACAAAGACGCGCGAGGTTGGGATTTAACCGGAGCCGATCTGTCGGGTCTCGATTTGCGGGGCATCGATCTGGAAAACGCGCTGCTGGAGAACGTTGATCTGAGCCATTGCCAACTCGATGGTGCCGATCTGCGCGGCGCGATTCTGGTCCGCGCCGAATGCCACTTTACCAGCCTGACACATTGCTTGTTGGACGGCGCTAACCTGGCGCAAGCGCAGTGCTGGCACTGTAACTTTAGCGACAGCAGCCTGAGCGAAGTTGAGCTGGAAGATAGCCAGTTGGAGCACTGTGGCTTTGAGCGTGCGCTTCTGCGCCAGCTGTTTGTGCAACAGGCGACGCTGGCGCACTGCAATCTGCAACACGCCCTGCTCGACCGCTGCGATTTCATGGACTTGCACCTTGAGTCACTTAATTTTTCTCACGCTCAGTTTACCCAGTGCAACCTGATCCGCTGCGAACTCATCAAAGTGCAATTTAACCACGTTGAAGCCCAGGGTCTGGCGCTGGTGACCTGTCGCTCCAACGATCTGTGTTTCGACGATGCACAACTCAAACAGTGCATGTTCACCGCGCAGAGCCAGTTGCCACACGCCCATTTTCGCCGTGCCACTCTGGTGGAGTGCAATCTGCGCGACATTGATCTGCAGTCAGCCTGTTTTGATCAAGCAACGCTGAACAGCAGCGACTTCAGCGGTGCCGATTGCCGTCACGCCAGCCTGCAGCTGTTACGCACGCGCATGAGTCGTTTTGTCCGCACCGATTTACGCGCGGCGCGCCTGACCGGTAGTTTGCTGCTGGGTGCCGACCTGCAAAAGAGCCAGCTTGCCGGCTGTGACTTAAGTGATTGCAACCTGTTCCGTGCCGATCTGTCGCAAACCTTCACCGATAGCGCCACCCGCTTTGACGACGCATTGATGGACAGCATGAAAACGCTGCCGCGTCGCCGTGAAATTCAGGTATAAACCATGACGCCAAAAGACATTCAACAAGCCATAAAGCAGGGCAACGTGATCCACGCGCTGACACCTAAACAGCGTGACTTCGCAGGTATGGATCTCTCCGGCGGCTGTTTTATCGGAGTCGATTTGCTGGGTGCAGACTTCCGCAACTGTAACCTGCACCAAACCCAGTTCAGTGAGTGTCAGCTCTCCGCTGCGCAGTTTGAGCAGGCACAACTGCGTGAGACGCTGTTTAGCCAGTGCAGAATGGTCGCCAGCCAATTTAGCGGCTGCACGCTAACGGATTGCCTGTTCAATCAGTGCGCATTGATGGAAAGCGATTTCAGCGAAAGCATTCATATCAATAGTCAGTTCAACAAAGGCGATCTCAGCGACAGCAGCTTTTTGCTGGCATCACTTTATCAGTGCGGCTTTCTCACACTGCCAGTCCCACAGTTACTGCTGCGCCATGCCAGCCTTGAGCAGTGCACCATGATGAGTCTGGATCTGCGCCGCAGCGACTTGCACCGCAGTCGTTTTGCGCTCTGCACCTTTTATCAGTGCGATATGCGCGGCGGTGACTATCGCCAGCAGCACTTTTCCCGCAGTCAGTTCACCGCCAGCCAGCTTGATGAAGCCAGCTTTCACGATGCCGAGTTGATGCAGTGCAACTTCAGCCAGGTGTCACTGCGAGCAGTCGATCTGCGCGGCGTACAGGCCAGCAAGGCGCTGTTCACCGGCAGCGATTTGCGTGACGCACGCTGTTCTGCAGCCGACTTTAACCAGGCCATTTTTATGCAGGCGCAGCTGGATGACACCGATTTCAGCCACAGCCAGTTACAACGCGCCGTGCTGCAACAAGCCCATGCTGAACGCAGTAATTTTCGCCACAGCCAGCTGCATTACGCCGATTTTTCCTATGCCACGCTCGATCACGCCGATTTGCGTGAGGCGCAGTTTTGCCAGACCCGCTTCCATCGCGCCAGCCAGCAACAAAGCCAACTGACGAGCCGGGAAGGCATTCTTGAACAGGATGAGGCGCTGTTTGCCGCTGAAAACTGGCAACCCCGTACCCGTCTGACACCGCACGAGGATCACCATGAACCCCGCTAACAATACTGTGGCACTGCCGCTGGATTTACCGCTGCAAGCTGAAGGCTTGCTGTTAAGCGTTGATCAAAACGGCCTGACTCAGGTGCTGATTGATGGCCGTCGCTGGCCCTGCCAGCGCGCCGCCAGCTGCTTGTTGACGCCGCAGGTTGACGATCGTGTGTTGGTCTACCGTGCCGGAGAACAGCTGTGGCTGCTGGCGGTATTGGTACGCGCACAACCGCAGCAGGCTGCTGAGTTGCATTACGAAGGCGAGTTGAGCCTGAGCGCCAGCCAGAAGCTCACGCTGCGCAGCCCAGAGTTTCACCTGGAAGCGGACAGCGGTGAATGCCATATCGACCAACTGAGCTATCGCGGTGAAAAGGTCTCCGCATGGGTCACGTTGAGCCGCCTGTTTGGCCAACGCTGTGAAAGCGTGTGGGAGAACCTGACACAGATCAGTCATCACCTGCTGCGGCGCACCACACATACCGAGCAAGTCCGTGCCGGGCAACTCGACGTCAAAACCAGCCAGCTCACACGCCTGCGCGCCCCCACCACGCTGATCAGCAGCGAATCGCTGACGCGGGTGGATGGCAAACAGATTCACATGGGTTAAGGGGAGGAACCGATGTTTGCGAATTGTCAGTCCGGCGGCACCGATCAGGCAGTGGCCGATGTGTGCAAAACCCCGGCACCGGTCACCTTCGTCAATCTGGCGCTCGGCAACACTGCCGTGCCAACTGCCAGCACCGTGCTGTTTACCGGCATGCCAGCGCATACCCTTTCGACCATCACACCCATAACGCAAGGCGATGAAGCCGGCGTGCTGGGCGGCGTAGTCTCTGAAACCTTTATGGGCCTGTCACGCCATCTTACCGGCTGCAACTCGCTGCTGATCAACGGCATGCCCGCGACCCGCATGGGCAGCGTGACGCAGCAGAACGTGGCCAACGCGCCCGGCGTGCGCATCACGCCAAGCCAGACCACGGTGGCGCTGTTGGCAACCTAAAAACGCACGTGGTTTGTAGTGGCGCAGCTTATCCCTTTTAAAATCAAGTGTTTACTTACACAGGACGTTGATAAAAATGAAAAAACAGCACAGCAAACTCGCCTTTATCGCCGCCCTCTTCGCGGTAACCCTCACCGCCGGATGCAAGGCTCCGCCGCCGACCGTCACGGCCGACACCCTGGAAACCAGCACTGTCAATGACGTGGCGCTGGTACACATGCATATCGTGCAGCCGCCGCAGCAGTTCACTGCCATCAACAGCGCCTATCGCACCCTCTATCCCGCCTCCTTGATGAACCGACCGGATTTCGGTGGCCTGCGTATGGAAACACTGGATGCCGGTGCCACGCTGCAAGTGCTGGGCGAAGTGGAAAATAGCTGGCTGGCGGTATCGACACAAGATAACGGTCAGCTCAGCGGCTATATTCCCTTTCGCGCAGCCGTCACAAGTGACCGCTACGACGCCACCGTCAAAGCCCAGGCCGCACGCCCACGCCGTGCCCAGCAACAATGCATTGGGGTGGGTGCCGGTGACAAAGCCTGCCGTAAAGGCAGCTCCTCCACCTGGATTATTCAGTGATGTGGCCGCGTATCGCCGTATTGCTGGGGCTGCTGCTCACCGGCTGCATGTCCTCATCCCGCCAGGTACCGTCTGACTGGCAACTGACGCTCAACAGCGCGCCTGACGCAAACAGTGGCGCCCCACTGAAGGTGCGCGTGTTTGTGCTGCGTTCCGATGCCAACTTCCAGTCAGCCGACTTCTATTCACTGCAAAACAGCGCATCCAGTGTACTGGGCGGCGATGTGTTGGATACCCAGCAGCGCTTTCTGACCACACAGCAGCCACAGCAGAACATTACCGGTAATCCTTCGCTGGAAGCGCACTACCTCGGCGTGATCGCCGAATACGCCAACATCAACGGCAAAACCTGGCGCGTGGTGATTCCGCTACCCGCACCAACCGAAACCAATTTCTACAAGTTCTGGCAGTTCTCGCCCAATGCACTGCATGGTCGCGTAACGGCCACCGCAGCCGGGCTGCATCTCACCGCCAAAGACGAATAAACCCACGCAGGAAGACGCTATGCACACCGCAGATAAGGTGATTTGGAGTGAAGGGATGTTCTTGCGTCCCCACCATTTTCAGCAGTCGGAACGTTGGCTGGAAGCTTACAGCCGCAGTTGGGGCAAGCTGCAGTGTCCGTGGCACTGGGGGTTTATGACGCTGAGCATCGACCAGGCACTGTTACGCCAGGGCAAACTGGCGATTGCGGAAGCCAGCGGCTTGCTGCCCGATGGCACACCATTCTCCATCACCGGCGCAGACAATGCGCCAACGCCGCTGGCGCTAAGCGATGTCCAGGAGCCGATTGACGTGGTGCTCGCGCTTCCCGAACAGCGTCAGGGCCAGACCGAGGTCATCTTCAGTGACGCCAGTGATTCGCTGGCGCGCTATCTCAGCCAGGATCGTGAAGTCGACGATCTCAACGCATCGTCCGTAGGTCGTGCGCCAATGCAGTTCGGTCGTCTGCGCCTGTGTCTGATGCCCGCCGCAGACCTGAATGCGGAGTGGACCGCTATCGGGGTGGTACGCGTCAAAAGCAGCGGCAACGATCGTGCACTGACCCTCGACAGTGATTACATTCCGCCACTGCTCAATGGCCACATCTCTCCTGCCATCACCGCCTTTCTCAACGATATGCACGGCCTTTTACAACAGCGCAGCGAGCAGATGGGTGAGCGCCTGCAACAGGCTGGGCGCGGCGGCAATAGCGAAATGATCGACTTTATGCTGCTCACCTTAATCAATCGTTACATCGGTCAGGTGGCACACAGCCGTCGTTTGCCGCAGCTGCATCCGGAACGTTTGTTCAGTGAATGGCTGCAGTTCGCTACTGAGTTAGCCAGTTGGTCTCCGTCGCGTCGACCGGGCGAACAACTGCCGGTGTATGACCACGACAATCTTTATCTCAGTTTCAGCCGGTTGATGATCCAGTTGCGCCAGAGTCTGTCACTGGTGATGGAAGAGAACGCGCTGCAACTGACGCTCACCGAACGCTCGCACGGGCTGTTTGTGGCGACGGTTTCTGATGTCAGCCTGATCCGCGACTACGGCTTTGTGCTGGCAGTGCGTGCCGATCTACCGGGCGAAATGCTGATCACCCACTTCCCGGCACAGATGAAAATTGCACCTGTCACGCGCATTCGCGACCTGGTCCAGTTGCAGCTTCCCGGCATAGGTTTGCGCGTGATGCCTGCCGCTCCGCGTCAGATCCCGTGGCACTCCGGCTATGTCTACTTTGAGCTGGAGCGCAGCGGTGAACTGTGGCAGCAGATGGCGAAAGCAGAAGCCTTTGCCCTGCATCTGGCGGGCGAGTTTCCTGGTCTTGACCTGCAACTATGGGCGCTGCGCCACGCGCGCGGCTAAGCACGGAGAGAAGCGATCATGATGCAGCCACAATCGCTTAATGGCGAACTGGAAGGCACCACGGCCCATGAAAATCCACTGGTGGCGATTGCCAATCCACTGATTAATTCGATTGCGCAGCTACGCCACTCCGTTTCCCACGACAACCCAGCGGGATTGCGTCAACAGTTGATCGACCTGGTACGCCGCTTTGAAGTGGCCTGTCAGCAGGCACAATTGCCGTATGAAACCATTGTCGGCGCGCGTTACTGCCTCTGCACCTCGCTGGATGAGGCCGCCGCACTCACGCCGTGGGGCAGCCGCGACGTCTGGCCGCGCAGCGGGCTGTTGGTGACCTTCCACAATGAAACCTGGGGCGGTGAGAAGTTTTTCCAGCTATTGGCTCGCCTGTCGCAGCACCCGCAGCAAAACATCCTGCTGCTGGAGTTGATGAACGCCTGCC
>NZ_BBOC01000045.1:0-45507 GCF_001485335.1 Type-D symbiont of Plautia stali
CCCCAGCCAGCTCATCAGCTTCAATGCGCGTTGTCAAAAAGGGCACATTGTCTGAGGCTATGACGCCTCTGCTGCCCCCTTAGGGTTTATCCGCAGCGCTGAGACTTTTACGTTGGGCCAGGAGCCCCACGCGGGTAGGCGTGGGGCGGTTCGCGGCCGACCATGGATGGTCATCCGCGAACGGTCCGTCCGGCACGACGTGGAAGTCGAAGGTACCGCTTTAGCGGCGCGAGGACGGCCCAGAGGGGGCAGTAGTGGTGGCAGAGCCCGCACAGAAAAGAAAGGCCACTTATCAATAAGCAGCCTGAGTTCTTAACTGACGAGCATTAAGGCCTAAAGGCCTCCCCCTAAGCTTATTGCGCAGCAGCTTGCAGCCATGCCACAACCAGCGGTGACAAACGGTTTTGTAGCGCCGCACGTTCTGACTGGAACAGCGTCGCGACAAAGAACGGATGGTCGGTCAACTCTATACCGCGTACGTCACCGTCCAAATCCCACGAGATGATATTCAGGTTTTTGCTGGCCAGCGCAGCGCTGAATTCCGGATTCACGCCAAAATTGCAGTGATAGCCTTCGTCACTTTTTAATGCACCGTAGGCTTGCGCGATACGCGATCCCGGTTCGAAGGTCACCGTCCCGCGCTGTTCCACCAGCGAACAGGCCAGCGGCGCGATCACCCAGCGCCCCTCTTTGTCGGTTTCCGCGTGGGACGCATCTTCCCAACCCAACACATGGCGCGCGTACTCCACTATCGCATACTGAAAACCCCCGCAGGATCCGAGGAAAGGTTTGTGGTTTTCGCGTGCCCAGCGGATCGTGGCGAACACACCTTCATCATTAAGATAGGGGCTGCCTGGCACTACCCAAATGGCATCGTAATCGGCCAAATTGCGTTGCTCAATTTCAGGGGTGGCGATCCAGTCGGCGGTGACGTTGAGTGAAAGCGAATTTGCAGCGAGTTGAACAGCAGGAGGAATGGCTTGGTGTGCAACGGCATTGGCACGGTAATCGCCGATCAGGGCGACACGAACGGACTGCGTCATGATGACTTCCTTTCAGGGAAAAAACGAGGTTACAGCAAAGTTGAGTCGCTGTCTAAAAGGAGTTCGGCACGATTAATCAGGTTTTCGCATTCGCGCATTTAACTGGAAGCCTACATTTTATGCGGTTAAACCACGCTGTTAACGGTGATTTACTCGCCAGATGTCATCTACGCAAACGTTTACTTCTTTTACTGGTTTAATTAATTCGCAATTATGTGCGCAGGATCAACAAATTAGACTATTGGAAACTTCTGGCTGCACTTTACGCTCATTTATCAACCTATTGTGCTCAAATGTTAAGCTTGCATGGACGTAATGACGGTATAAATAATCATCTCTAGGGTTATGTTCTGCATAATACCATTTGAGCGGTTTATTTCAGGAAAATGATCCTTCAGATCTCCAGCCGACAGATTTATTCTGATATAATGCCACTCAGCAATATTTAACACTGATTTACAACTTCTTATAACGGCATTAACCCTACCTGTTACAAGTATTTCAGCGTGCAGAAAATGCTTGCCCTGATGGCCTGATTCAGCCAAATTAGGCGCCGTTTTTCCTTTCTAATAACAATGTTGCGCGGGATGACTCAGCCCGACGCAGACTTAATTCCTGTCGTAAAACAGGCTATGTATAAACTGAGGTACACGTGTCAACTGCAAACAAACACACTGACGAGGCCGTAAGCCTCAACGCCTTCAAGCAACCGAAAGCGTTTTATCTGATCTTCTCCATCGAACTGTGGGAGCGTTTTGGCTACTACGGTCTGCAAGCCATCATGGCCGTTTATCTGGTGAAACAACTGGGGATGACCGAAGCGGACTCCATCACCCTGTTCACCTCTTTCAGCGCCTTGGTTTACGGTATGGTCGCCATCGGCGGCTGGTTGGGCGATAAAGTGTTGGGTACCAAACGCGTGATCGTTCTCGGCGTCATCGTACTGGCATTAGGCTATTCGCTGATTGCCTTCTCCGGGCACGATACCGCCATGGTCTACGCGGGTATGGCGACCATCGCCGTCGGTAGCGGCCTGTTTAAAGCGAACCCATCGTCTTTACTCTCAACGTGCTATGAGAAAGATGACCCGCGTATCGACGGCGCTTTCACCATGTTCTATATGTCGATCAATATCGGTTCGCTGTTCTCCATGATGCTGACACCGTGGCTGGCTGCCCATTACGGCTGGGGCGCGGCCTTCTCGCTGTCGGTTGTTGGGCTGGTGATTACGCTGCTGAACTTCCTGTTCTGCCAGCGTCTGGTGAAAAACTACGGTTCTAAACCAGACTTCGCCCCGCTGAATGTCAGCAAGCTGCTGATGACGCTGGTTGCCGTGGTGGTCCTGATTGCTATCGCCGCCTGGCTGTTGCATCACCAGAGCATCGCGCGTATGGCGCTGGGCGTGATTGCCATCGGTATCGTGCTGGTGTTTGCCAAGGAAGCCTTTGCACTGAAAGGCGCCGCACGTCGTAAAATGATCGTCGCCTTCCTGTTGATGCTGGAAGCGATTGTCTTCTTCGTGTTGTACATGCAGATGCCAACCTCGCTGAACTTCTTTGCCATCCGCAACGTTGAACATGCGATTCTGGGTATCACCTTTGAGCCAGAGCAGTTCCAGGCGCTGAACCCGTTCTGGATCATGCTGGCGAGCCCGATTCTGGCTGCGGTTTATAACAAGCTGGGCGACAAACTGCCGATGCCGCACAAATTCGCGATTGGTATGGTGTTGTGTTCTGCCGCCTTCCTGGTGTTGCCGTTTGGCGCCAAATTCGCTAACGATGCTGGTATCGTTTCAGTTAACTGGTTAATCATCAGTTATGCGCTGCAGAGTATTGGCGAGTTGATGATTTCGGGTCTGGGTCTGGCGATGGTTGCACAGTTGGTACCACAGCGTCTGATGGGCTTCATCATGGGTTCATGGTTCCTGACCACCGCTGGCGCAGCAATGATTGCCGGTAAAGTGGCCAACCTGATGGCAGTACCGAATGATGTGACCGACCCACATGCCTCGCTGGCAGTGTATAGCCACGTGTTCCAGCAGATTGGTATCGCTACAGGCACTATCGCCATCCTGATGCTGATCACTGCGCCGCTGCTGAATCGCATGACGCAAAATGATGCTACTCAACCGGAACTGAAAAGCGCTAACGCCAATCAGTAATAAGGTTTGAGACCAGAAAGCCGGGCAAATGCCCGGCTTTTTAACATCCCCCGCCTTTTCTTCCCGCTTCTTTAACGTTTCCTGCTACCAAAGCTTCGCTTTTTATCTCATTAAACGCATGATGACGGCACCCTGTTAACCGAGCTGGTATCATCATGGATAGGTTTGAAGAGCTACAGATTTTTGTCGCGGTGATTCAGCAAGGTAGCCTGGCAGGCGCTGCACGCCTTCTTCAGCGATCTCCTCCGGTGATCACGCGCACCTTGAATGCCCTGGAATCACGCTTCAGTACCACACTGATTGAGCGTACCACCCGTCAGTTGGCACCCACTGAAGCCGGCTGGCAGCTGTTTGAACAGGCGCAACAGTTACTGAGTGATTATCAAAAGGCGCTGGATAGCGCGCACCACAGCGGATTACAGGGGCTGTTACGCATCACCGCGCCCGTTCCTTTTGGTCGCCTCCACGTGATGCCACTGGTGAATGCTTTTCTGCAGCAGCATCCGGAGATGCAAATCGAAGTGGTGCTCAGCGACAGCTATCAGGATCTGATTGAAAACGGGCTGGATATCGCCCTGCGCATTGGTGAGCTACAGGACTCATCAATGGTTGCGCGCCAGGTAGGGAACGTGCGTTCTACGCTAGTCGCCAGTCCCGATTATTTACAGCGGGCCGGTGTGCCCACTCATCCAGCTGAACTCCAGCAACATGCGCTGATCACCAGCCTGCGCCACACGCGAGAGTGGCGCTTCGCCCACGATCTCCGGGTGAGAATTTTCCCCCGTTTACGTGTTAATGATATTGCCAGCCAGCTGGAAACACTGCGCGGCGGCCAGGGCATCGGACGTTTGCTCTCCTATCAGGTACTGGATGACGTGCATGACGGAAAGCTGGTCCGTTTATTACCTGAGTGGGAACCCGCGCCCTTGCCGGTCCAACTGGTGGCGCAGCGCGTGAAGAATATGACACCCAAGGTCCGTCAATTTTGGGATTTTGCCCTTGAGCAGTTGCCTTCGCTTCCCTGCTTCACGGCAGAAAAGCGCAACCCAGACGGTAATTCCTGATCGCTGTCACTGGTAAAATTTTTTTGCAGATTTATGCTGTTTCGATCACTACAACACTCCAGGAGAAGCCATGATGAAACTCTATTGCAAGCCCGGTGCCTGTTCGCTGTCACCGCACATCGTTGCGCGTGAATGCGGGCTGGACTTTACGCAGGTGAATGTCGATCTGCAGAAGAAAGTCACCGAGTTGGGAGAAGATTACTGGCAGATTAACCCGAAAGGACAGGTTCCCGCGCTGCAGTTTGATGATGGTAGTTTGCTGACCGAAGGCGTGGCGATTGTGCAGTATCTGGCGGATCTCAAACCGGATCGTAATCTGCTGGCACCCACCGGTAGCCTGACACGCTATCACACGCTGGAATGGCTGAGTTTTGTCAGCAGTGAGCTGCACAAAACTTTCTCTCCACTGTTCCGTCCGGACACGCCAGAAGAGTACAAAGCAATTGTCCGTGCGCAGCTTGAGAAGAAATATCAGGCGGTGAATGCAGCGCTGGAAGATAAGCAGTGGCTGATGGGCCTGCGTTATACCGTTGCCGATGTGTATCTGTTCGTGGTGACACGCTGGGCAAAAGCCATCAAGCTGGATCTGAGTGGGCTGGATGCGCTGGAAGCGTGGTTTAACCGGGTCGCTGAACGTCCTGCAGTGCAGGCCGCGTTGAAAGCGGAAGGGCTGGTTTAAGCGCTCGCGTTTTGGTCGCCATCAATGGCGACCCTACACTACGTTCACATTGTCGATGTAGGGTGCGCATTCATGCGCACCGATATAAGCGCTCAAGTGGCTGTTATCAGCCCAAGGACGCCCTTACAGCTTTTCTGCCGCGAAATGCTGGGTTGGCTGGGCAATCGCATCCTGTGCCGCCACCAACTGTAATTCGTACTCACCCATCTCGTGGGTTTTCAGCATCACTTCATACACTGCCGCCGTCACGTGTTCCAGCGCATCCTGCAGTGATTTACCGTGCAGCAAGTCGACCAACAGCAGACCACTGGTGAGATCGCCCACACCGACCGGTTGGCGCACACCAAAATCCACCAGCGGGCGGCTGATGTGCCAGCACTCGTCAGCCGTCACCAGCAGCATTTCAAAGCGATCGCTGCGACGTCCAGCGCGTGCCAGATGTTTCACCAATACCACTTTCGGGCCTTGCGCGACCAATGCGCGAGCCGCCACCACCGCTTGCTCAACGTTGGCGATTTCATAGCCGCTGAGCATTTCAAGCTCCAGCAGATTTGGTGCGATGATATCGCTGGCGGGCATCGCCATCTTGCAGTGGAACTCCGCAACGCCTGGAGCAACGATACAGCCTTTTTCAGGATGCCCCATCACCGGATCGCAGAAGAACCAGGCATTCGGGTTGGCCGCTTTTACCTGGCGCACGATCTCTAAAATTTGCTCGCCTTGCTCCGCAGAACCTAAATAACCACTCAGCACCGCATCACAGGTCTTCAGGCGATCGATCGCCGCAATACCTTTGACGATCTCCGTCAGATGGGTAGCGGGCATCACGGTGCCGGTCCAGTGACCGTATTGCGTGTGATTCGAGAACTGAACCGTGTTCAACGGCCAAACGTTTGCGCCCATGCGACGCATTGGGAATTCGGCGGCGCTGTTACCAGCGTGGCCGTAAACCACATGAGACTGGATTGCGAGGATATTTTTCATTATTGCCCTGTACTGCCTTGCCATAAAAAAGGGCCGGAAACCGGCCGTCGAACCTTACTGCCAGTTTATCAGGCAGTAGTGTTTTTTACCGCGACGCAACAGCGTAAAGCGACCAAACAGTTTGTCACTCTCGCTGAAACGATACTCGGCATCAGATTGTTTTTCACCGTTCAGAGACACCGCGTTAGAGCCGATCATGGTGCGCGCCTGCCCGCGTGAAGGCACCAGTTCAGCGGCAACCAGCGCCTGCTGCAGATCGTCATCGGCGGTCAGATTGATCACCGGCATACCGTCCTGCGCTAACTGCTCGAAGTCCGCTTCGGTCATCTCACTCAGGCTGCCAGAGAACAGGCTTTCAGTAATGCGTTTCGCTGCTGTCAGACCCGCTTCGCCATGTACCAGACGCGTCACCTGCTCTGCCAACACATACTGGGCGCGTGGCGCTTTACCGCTGTTTTTATCTTCTTCTTCCAGCGCATTGATCTCTTCAATGCTCATGAAGGTGAAGAACTTCAGGAAGCGATAGACGTCAGAATCCGCGGTATTAATCCAGAACTGGTAGAACTTGTACGGGCTGGTTTTCTTGGCATCGAGCCAGACCGCGCCACCTTCGGTTTTACCGAACTTGGTGCCGTCTGATTTGGTGATCAGAGGAACCGTCAGGCCCCAGGCTTGCTGTTGATGCAGACGACGCGTTAAGTCGATACCCGAAGTGATGTTGCCCCACTGATCGGAACCGCCAATCTGCAGCACCACGTCATAACGCTTGTTCAGTTCTGCAAAATCGTAACCCTGCAGCAGGTTGTAAGAGAACTCAGTGTATGAGATCCCCTGATCTTCACGGTTCAGACGCTGTTTTACCGCTTCGCGGTTAATCATCTGGTTAACAGAGAAGTGTTTACCGATGTCGCGCAGGAAGGTCAGCACATTCATGCCGCCGAACCAGTCGTAGTTATTGGCCGCGATGGCGCTGTTATCACCGCAATCGAAGTTAAGGAAAGGCGCCACCTGGTGACGAATTTTCTCAACCCATTCGCCCACGGTATCGGTGGTGTTGAGTTTACGTTCTGCTGCTTTAAAGCTGGGATCGCCAATCAGACCGGTGGCACCACCCACCAGCGCGACCGGCTTGTGTCCGGCGTCCTGAAAACGTTTCAGGCAGAGCAGCGGCACCAGATGGCCCAAATGCAAGCTATCAGCGGTCGGATCGAAGCCGCAATACAGTGCAATTGGCCCTTGCGCCAGTCGCTCTGCTAACGCTTCCTCGTCCGTTACCTGGGCGACTAAGCCCCTTTCTTGCAATTGTTGTATCAGGTTACTGCTGGTCATCACTGACTCCAAATTGATCAGACTGCACCTAGGCTGGTACACAGCTTTCCGCTGAGATGCGGATACGAAAAAAAGAGGCGTATAGCATAAAGCGCTGACGCCAACTGCGCCAGCGTTGATAGGGGGTAAAACGCAGTTTTAAGGCGCTAAGCGGTCAATCGTCCAGCCATTGTCTTCACGTTGGTAGAGGAAGCGATCGTGCAGACGGTGTTCTCCCCCCTGCCAGAACTCCATAGTGTGAAATTTGACGCGGTATCCGCCCCAGAAACTGGGCAGCGGCACCTCACCTTGCTGGAACTTCTGCTTCAGTTCCAGGAACTTGCCCTCCAGCACACCGCGCGCCGAGATACGGCTCGACTGCTTTGAAACCCAGGCGCCAATCTGGCTGTCACGCGGGCGGCTGCTGAAGTATTTCAGCACTTCCAAGGGCGTCAGTTTCTCCACTTCTCCCAGCACCATCACCTGGCGCTCAAGATAGTGCCAAGGGAAGTGCAGCGAGATGCGAGGGTTATCCGCCAATTGCATCGCTTTACGGCTGCCGAGATTGGTGTAAAACACCATTCCCCGATCGTCATAGTGCTTGAGCAGCACAATGCGCTGATAGGGTTGCCCATTGCTGTCCACCGTGGCCACCGTCATGGCCGTAGGATCGGGCAACTGCGCATCACACGCCTGCTTTAACCACTGTTCAAACAGTGCCAGAGGCGTGTCTGGCAGATCATTACGTCGCAGCCCGCCGCGGGTGTACTCACGACGCAGATGGGCAATATTTTGCAAGCTGTCACTGTCGCTCATGCTGGTTCTCTTGGTTACTGGGCGGACGCATCCGCATGTTGCAATTCACAGTCATTAATCACGATTTTGTCATTACGCTCAACAAAAGCGCCGTTGCCTTTTGACCAGAAGACATAGGTCCCGTCACTGTATCGCGCCCCTGATGCTGACACGGTTTGTGTTAACGTCAGCGGCTTGCCATCCAGAATAAAGCTAACCTGCTGCTTTGGATTATCCAGCGTGACCGTCAGGGGCAAAGTGCCGCACTGATAACGTAACGTCTGAGGTGCCTGTTCCTGTTTGTGCAGCATACCGCAGCCACTCAACATCACCAGACTTCCCACTAAAATAACGATTTTTTTCATCTTTCACTCCTTAACGTGTTGGTCGGGTATTGGCGGGATAGATCGCGCCCAACACACTCATTTCCCGCGCACCCGTCACCGCAGGCAAATTGCCCGGCAGGCCCGATAATGTGCGATAGGCCAGCCAGGCAAACGCCAGCGCTTCCATATCATCACCGCGTATACCCGCCGCATCGGTGGTACCCACTTCCGTACCGGGCAGATGCGCAGCCAGACGCGCCATCAGCAACGGATTTCGTCCGCCTCCCCCGCACACCAGTAGACGATCGCAGCCATCATTCAGTTGCACCTGCTGCGCGATAGTAGTCGCGGTCAGTTCACTGAGTGTGGCTTGCACATCCTGGGGTGCCAGCGCAGGGAAACGCTGCAGTTGCCGTTCGACCCAACCGAGGTTGAAGTATTCGCGACCGGTGCTTTTTGGCGGCGGCAGGGCAAACCAGGGATCATTTAACATCTCTTCCAACAGTGCGGGAACCACCTGTCCACTGCGCGCCCAATCCGCATCTTTATCGTAGGCTAACCCTTTGTGGCGCCAAATCCAGGCATCAATCAGCATATTACCCGGCCCGGTATCGAATCCGCGCACCGGCTGACCGGGAATCAGTAAGGATAAATTGGCGATGCCCCCAATATTCAATACCATACGCCGCTCAACGCTATCCATTAACAGTGCCTGATGGAAAGCAGGCACCAAGGGTGCGCCCTGCCCACCTAACGCCATATCACGGCGACGGAAATCACCAATCACCGTGACACCTGTTGCAGCGGCTATCTGATTGCTATCGCCGATTTGCAGCGTATTGGGTGCGTCACTTTGTGGTTCGTGCCACACCGTTTGGCCGTGGCAACCAATCGCCATAATGTCACTGGCCTCCAGCGACTCTTGCTGCATCAGGGTTAATACCGCTTCAGCAAACAGCTTGCCCAAGCGGGTATCGAGTTGCCCAAGCTGGGACAAGGTGAGTGACTGGCCCTGACAAATCGCCAACACCTGCTGGCGGATCTCTTGCGGCATCGGGTGGCAATAGCTGGCCTGTTGCGCGACCATGTGCTGATCAATAGCCGCCAGCACCACATCCACGCCATCGAGGCTGGTGCCGGACATCACGCCGATATAGCGTCCTGATTTCATAGCGGTTCCTTACCCACACGCGAGTCTGTGATTCATCTTTGTTTAGCCTGGCAAAATAACGCGGCTAATTCTATGATAAAATTCCGCTTTTCAACTTCGCGACACACTCCTGTTCAGCGCTAAAATATTTTCAGCACGAAATTGAATTTTTGTTGAGGGGCAATGGTCTATCCTCTGCTTCAGCCGCGTAATATTTGGACATAGAGTCAATTGCCAGCTTTCTGTCTTATACTCTTGCAGTAGAGGACGAGAACATGGCGTTTTTTTGCATTAAGGAGCTTTCTGATGATTAAGCGTTTTGTAGCCGTGGCACTCACCGGCCTGACGCTGGCAGGTTGTGTCAGCAACGATACCCTTTCCGGTGATGTGTATAGCGCCAGCGAAGCCAAACAAGTACAAAGTGTTTCTTACGGCACCCTGGTATCGGTTCGCCCGGTGAAAATCCAGGGCGGCGACGAGAATAACGTGATTGGTGCGATCGGCGGTGCCGTACTGGGTGGTTTCCTTGGTAACACCATTGGCGGCGGCACCGGTCGTAGCCTGGCAACCGCCGGCGGCGCGGTACTCGGCGGCGTTGCAGGTCAAGGCGTTCAGGGTGCGATGAACAAATCTGATGGCGTTGAGCTGGAAATCCGTAAAGATGATGGCAACACCATCATGGTGGTGCAGAAGCAGGCCGCAAGCCGCTATTCCGTGGGCCAGCGTGTCGTGATGGCTTCCAATGGCAGCCAGGTGACCGTTTCACCACGCTAAGCGAACAGATAAAAAAAACCGACGCCAGCGCGCGGTTTTTTTATTTCTCCCGGTTTTGTAACTCGAGTAATATTTTTTTCCAGTCGAGCAATCAGCGTTACCATCTGATTGATCTCCTCCAGGCTGATGCCGGAGAGGATGTCATCCCGTGTGGCATCAATCACGCTCTCGACCTGTTCGATAATCGGTTCAGCCTGCTTGGTCAGCTTAATGCGCTTGGCACGACGATCGTTGGCGCAAGTTGCACGGGTGATTAACCCTTTATCTTCGAGCTGATCCAGCGTGCGCACCAATGAAGGCTGCTCAATGCCGATGGCCTTCGCCAGTTGGATCTGTGACTGCTCTGGCGGGAGTTGATGAATATTGTGTAACGTCACCCAATGCGTTTGTGTTAACTCAAGCGGCTTCAAACGCTGGTCGATCAAGGCACGCCAAATGCGTACCAGGCGAGACAGGTCTGTTCCGAGGGGCGTATCCATTTCATCTCCTTATAATTAGCTTGCTAGCTATCAAGCCAGATTTTACACTATTCTGCGAGTTTACAGGACAAATTACAAATCTCAGGCCAGACGGCACGCTCTCTTCTACGCTTCTTTGAGAGAGAACCTGGGACAAAGAAGGATGATGACACGTGTCCATAACCGCACTTTCCGCCACCGCTCCGCTTACCGACCTGGTTTTCGGTGCTTCGCTGTTCTTTCCGCCGCTGTTCAAAGCTGTGCTGTTGGGTTTCTTCTTCTGGTTACTGATTCACCCATTGCTACGCGGCTGGATTTACTCCGGCGACATCTGGCATCCCACCTTGATGGATCTTTCCCTATTCGTTTTGTGCGTCACTGGCGCACTGTGGATACTGAGCCTCGGATAAATCACCATGAAATTCAACCCTTTTAAATACTTTTCCACCCTGGTGGTGTTTGCCCTGGCCCTGATTGCCGGTTGGTGGATGTGGAATTACTACATGCAGTCCCCCTGGACGCGTGATGGCAAAGTGCGCGCGGAACTGGTGGATATCACCCCGGAAGTGTCTGGCCGCATCATTGAACTCGCCGTCCGCGATAACCAGTTTGTGCACAAAGGTGACACCTTACTGAAGATCGATCCCGTGCCATGGCAAATTGCGCTGGATAATGCCGACGCGCAGTTGGCTAAGGCACAATCTGACCTGGCCAAAGCCCAGCATGAGGCCAATCGTCGAGCAAGCCTGCCGCGTAACGTCATCTCCGCAGAGGATATGGATGCTGCGCGACTGACGGCCAACGCCGCGGCAGCCACCACCAAAGCAGCCCAGGCCAGTCTCGATCAGGCGCGTTGGAATCTGCAACAAACCACCATCACTGCACCTACCGACGGGTGGATCAGTAATCTCACACTGCGCCCAGGCAATTACGCCACGGCAGGCACACCGCTGTTCGCTATGGTAGATAGTCACTCTTATTACGTGATGGGTTACTTCGAAGAGACCAAGTTGCGCCATATCCAACCGGGTGCGCAAGCGGACATTGTGCTTTACAGCAATGGCACAAGGTTGCAGGGTAAAGTGGAGAGTATTGGCCGGGCGATTTATGATCAGAGCGTCTCGACCGATAGCGGACTGGTCCCCGATATCAAGCCCAACGTGCCTTGGGTACGTCTGGCACAGCGCGTACCGGTGCGGATTCGCTTAGACGCCATTCCCGATGACGTGCCGCTGGTAGCGGGCACCACTTGCACCATATCGATTGCGCACTGAGGTCAGGATGAATTTGCAGTGGCTGGCCTGGCAAAACCTCCCGTGGATTAAGGCAACCGGCGGCGAATGGCGCTATGCCTTACGCAATGCCATCGCCATGTGTCTGGCGCTGACTATCGCCTATGCCCTTCAACTCGACGAGCCTTACTGGGCCATGACCTCGGCCGCGGTTGTCAGCTTTCCCACGGTGGGAGGCGCCATCAGCAAAAGTTTGGGGCGCATTGTCGGCAGTCTGCTCGGCGCTACGGCCGCCCTGCTGATTGCGGGCCATACCTTAAACGAGCCCTGGCTGTTTGCCTTCTTTATGGCCGGTTGGCTGGCTTTCTGTACCTGGATTGCCAACCACTATCAAAATAACGTCGCCTACGCTTTTTCTCTTGCCGGGTACACCGCCGCCATTATTGCCTTCAGTAGCGTGAATATCACTGACGTCACTCAGCTGTGGGATATCACCCAGGCGCGGGTGTGCGAGGTGATTTCGGGCATTCTTTGCGCCGGGCTGATGATGATGATTTTGCCCAGCACCTCCGATGGCAACACCTTAATGACCTCGCTACGTCAGATGCATGCACGTCTGCTCGACCACGCGGTGCTGCTGTTACAAGAGAGCAGTACTGACAATGTGCGTACCGCGCATGAGAATGTCATTAGCCAGATTCTCACCATGAACCTGCTGCGTATTCAGGCGTTCTGGAGCCACTACCGCTATCGACGCCAAAACAATGTGCTCAATTATGTTCTGCATCAGCAGTTGCGTCTTACCAGCGTGCTCTCCAGCCTGCGCCGCATGCTGCTTAACTGGCCCGATGCTCCGCCAGAACTGTATAACGCCATTCAGCAGTTGTTGCATGAGTTGGCACTGCCTCAGTGCGACAAGTATCGCCTGGCGCTAATTTTACGCAGCATTACCCCTGAAGCGACGGGCGACTTTCGTCAGCGTGCGTTTGTACAGCGTCTGCGCTATTTCTGCTGGGTCTATCTCAACGTCAATCGCTGGATTCGACTGATAGAACGCGCCGATGCCGATACCCGTTTTCAACCACCTTATGCCCCCTCGCTAGCCCGCGAGAGTGACAGTGCTGAGGCCGGCTGGAGCGCGTTGCGCACCTTCAGCGTGATCATGCTGGGCTGCGCCTTCTGGATTGGCACCCAATGGGATGCTGGTGCCGCGGCATTAACGCTCACCGCCATTGCCTGCGTGCTCTACTCCTCTGCGCCCTCACCCAGCGGCAGCGTGTCGTTGTTACTCAAAACCTTGTTATGGCTGTCGCTGTTTAGTTTTTTGCTGCAGTTTGGTCTGATGGTGCAAATCAGCGCCTTATGGCAATTCCTGCTGGTGCTGTTTCCACTGCTGATCACCTTGCAACTTTTCAAATTGCAGCAGAAAAAACGCGCCGGAATGTGGGGCCAGTTTATTGTCTTCATGGGGTCTTTTATTGCGGTAACGAACCCGCCGGACTGGGATTACCAAAGCTTCCTCAACGATAACCTGGCAAAAGTGTGCGGCGTCATGCTGGCGTGGATGGCCTTCCAGGTGTTGCGCCCGAGTTCGGATGCTCGTCGCAGCCGTCGCCATATCCGCGCGTTACGTCATGCCTTTCTCGACCAACTGCGTCGACATCCGCGATTAAGTGAAAGTCATTTTGAATCGCAGATTTATCATCACATCAGCCAGTTGAGCAATAGCCGGGATGAACAGGCACGTGTCTGGCTGCTGCGCTGGGGCGTGGTGTTGCTCAACTGTTCCCATATCGTCTGGCAACTGCGTGAATGGCAGCCCGCCTCCGCCACGCTGGCCCAGGTGCGAGACAGCAGTTTGCAAGATCTGCAACGGATTATGAGCCTGCGCGGGGTGCGTCACACCTCCTTGCAGGCCACACTGGATGAGCTGGAAGCCATGATTTCGCAACTGCAAACACAGCCAGACAGTGAAGCCAACACCCTCGCCGGGATTTTATGGCGCTTGCGCTGCTCTCTGGCTCAGTTAAGCCAGGCGGTACCGGATTGATTACTGACAGTATTGCGTCATCTGACGATCAAAATCGTCCTGCAGCTGCTGCAAGGTTTTGTGCCCCTCAAAACGGGTTTTGTCCTGATCGGTCATCGGTTCAATCACCAGCGCTTTTTCTTCAGATGAGTAGATAAAGCGGCGATTGAGGGTGGTGCCGGTGAAACTTTTGCCTTGAATACCGCCACAGACGGTGGTCAAGGCACGGTGGAAGGTTTCAGTGTGGGTGAAGTTGGTTTCGGTGGCGCTGCGCAAGACGTTCTGGCAGCCTTTGGCCTCCAACTGCTCCAGGGTGCGCGGCGTCAACCATTCTCTTCCACGGGCGATGCTCTCACAGCTGCCACGCAATGGATTGGTGTCAATGGTACGCTGTAACTGCCGACTGGCGTCCAACCTCAGCTGTGTCTCATTAGGTTGGTCACACCCTGCCAGCAAAAAACATAACAGCAAAATCCCACGCGTTTTCATTCCAGCCCCTGAGCGGTTTTATTCCTGAATCAACATCATAGGATGGATAAGGCACAGAGTGTAGCGGGAAAGTGGTGCAGAATTTTTCGTGAAGAAGAGTGAAAGGCGACAGGTTATCTGTCGCCTGGCGATTAAATCACACCACAGGCAAAACGCGCACCGCCGCCGCCCAATGGTTGCGGATGATCGGCATGGTTATCCCCCCCTACATGCACCATCAACGCTTTGCCTTTAATTTCACTGAGCGTTTTAATGCGCGGGGCGACCACCGGATAATCTGCCTTGCCATCATCGGTAACGAATATAGCGGGCAGATCACCTAAATGCCCGTCAGCGTAAGGCCCCAGATGTTTCCCGCTGTTCTGTGGATCAAAATGCCCCCCTGCGGCTCCTGCAGCAACGGCTTTTCCTTCAATCGTTGCCGGTTCACAACTGCCTTTGGCATGGACGTGGAAACCATGTATACCCGGTTTGAGTCCGGTTAACGCGGGCGCGAACTGCAGGCCATACGGGGTTTCACTGATTGTCACCTTGCCAATCGCCGCGCCAATACCTTGCGCGGTCACTTCATGCAGCGTGACCTCTTCAGAAGCGGCCTGCGCTGCCGTAGCACAGGCCAGTGCCATTGCGGCAATGAGGATTTTCTTCATAACGTCTCCTTACGGTTAGGATGCCCAGTAATCCTAAACCGGAATGCTCCGGGCTGCCGTAATTTGACTTAGTTTTACGTTTCAGGGCACATCAGAACCGATGGCCGCTTTGCGTAGGCGGAACCACTGCTGACGATCCAACGTCAGATTGCAGGCACCCACCGCGTCTGCAACACGCGTGGCTTTACCTGAACCGATGATCGGCAGTGGACGGCTTGGTAGCTTCATCACCCACGCATACACCACCTGCTCAATGCTGGTGGCGTCCGTTTCGCGCTTCACCTGCTCGAGTTCGTCGCGCAGCGGTTGATAAAGGGGATCATTAAACAGTCGGCCGCCGCCGAGGCATGACCACGCCATCGGACGCATGCGCTGCTGCTGACACTGGTCAAGCGTGCCATCAAGAATGCTGGATTGTTCCAGCGGAGAGATCTCAAGCTGATTGGTCACCAGGCTAAACGGCAGGCGCGATTGCAACAGCGTGAACTGCGAAGCGGTGAAATTAGACACACCAAAATGACGCACTTTGCCGCTCTGATGCAGATCCATAAAGGCTTCAGCAATTTCATCCGCGTCCATCAACGGATCAGGACGATGAATCAGCAGCAGGTCCAGATAATCGGTGTTGAAATGCTGCAGCGAGTTTTCAGCGCTGTGCAGTATATGGCTGGCTTCAGTGATGTAGTGCCCAATTTTGTGCTCTGGTTTGGCGCGAGTGGCAATACCGCATTTGGTCACGATCTGCAGTTTTTCACGCAGTCCCGGCGCCAGACGCAGTGCGGCACCAAATGCCGCCTCACAGCCGTAATCACCATAAATATCGGCGTGATCGACAGTAGTGATACCCAATGACAGGTGATGTTCAATAAAGCCTACCACCTGTTGCGGTGTCATCCCCCACTCCAACAGGCGCCAGTAGCCGACAATCAGCGGCGAAAACAGGGGGCCCTGTGGGGCGATAGTTTGCTGTTGTAACATCGATACACTCCCTTAAATACGAATCCGGATCGTCAGGTCGGGAGTATAACGGAAAGACCAATCGTCGTTTTCTTAAAACAGCGACGGTTGTTCCGGATCATGATTTTCATCCACTTTTTGCTGGCGATGTAGACGCAACCAGCGCTGACGGCATAGACGCAACACATCGCGTTTCTCAGCATCCGTGAACTTCATCCAGTTAAAACGCTCCTCACGGCTACGCAGGCAACCGCGGCAATAGCCCCGCGCATCGCTTTGGCAAATTCCGCGGCAGGGGCTGGGAACCGGAAAGAACTCTAATTGCTCGGCCACATCTACTCCAGTGTTAACCACACACGCCTTATTGATAACAGCTTAGTCACATTGTGCAAAGTGCAAACGCCATTTGTCGACATTTCAATCGAATCCTCTGGCGGTAATGGATATTTACCAATGATCGCTGCACGTAAACCTTTAGATCAGTAGTGTTTAGTGAACGTTAAGGTTTTCCTCATATTGAATTCATACGATTGTCACATTCCATTTTGCTATTGAGTTTTCATGAAATTCCCGAACAAGCCACAGTGCCATGCCAGTCGCTTTAATCTGATTGCCGCCCTGTTCTTTACTTTCGTTCTCAACGCCCTGTTTCTGCTGCGGGCCTGGGAGATCATCCCTTATGATCGCCTGCATGATTATCTGTTCGCGGCCAGTATTCCTGTAGTGCTAGCATCTGCTTTCTATTTAATATTCTCGCTGCTGGCGTGGCCCTATGTTCGCAAGCCATTACTGATCGCTTTAGTGCTGGTCAGTGCTGCGGCCAATTACTTCATGCACAGCTTCGGCACGGTGATCGACACCAACATGATTGAAAACGTGTTTGAGTCCGATGCACAAGAGGCCGGGGCCCTGATCAGCAGCAGTTATGTGGTGTGGATGGTGTTGATGGGACTCGTGCCCGTCGCGGCGATCTGTCTGGTGCGGATTAAAACGGGACAGCGCTGGTGGTGGAGCCTGTTGCAACGTCTTGCGGGTGCGCTGGGCGCCATCTTGCTTATCCTGTTGATGGCGGTGCTGTTCTATAAAGACTACGCCTCACTGATCCGCAACAATAAAGGGCTGGTGAAAATGATCACCCCGGCTAACATTGTCAGCGGCACCGGTCACTACGTCGACCAGCGCTATCTGCAAGGCAGCCAGGCACTGGTGAAATTGGGCCAGGATGCGAAGAAAGGCCCGCTGATCGCACAAGCCCAGAAGAAAACGCTGGTGGTGTTGGTGGTGGGCGAAACCGGCCGTGCAGAGAATTTCTCACTGGGCGGCTACGCGCGCGAAACCAACCCAGAACTGAAAAAACAGCAGGTTATCTACTATCCTGATGCCAGCTCCTGCGGTACCGAGACCGCGATTTCAGTGCCTTGCATGTTCTCAAATATGCCGCGCGAACACTACGATGCCAATCTGGCGCATCATCAGGAAGGCGTGCTGGATATCCTTGCCCACGCCGGTGTCAGCGTGCTGTGGCGTGAAAACGACGGTGGCTGTAAAGGTGCCTGCGACCGCGTCCCGCACACCGATATGACACAGTGGAAATTGCCGCAATATTGCCACGACGGTTTCTGCCTGGATGATGTGCTGCTGCACCGTTTCGATAATTACGTAGACAGCCTGCATAACGACGGCATCATTGTGTTGCATCAAATGGGCAGCCATGGTCCGGCCTATTTCCAGCGCTATCCAGCGGCATTCCGACGTTTCACGCCAACCTGCGACAGTAATCAGATTCAGGATTGCGATCATCAGGCGCTGGTCAACACCTATGACAATTCGCTGCTGTACACCGACGATATGGTGAGTCGCACGATTGATAAACTCAAAGCCTTAAGCGATCGCTTCAACGTGGCGTTGGTGTATCTCTCCGATCACGGTGAATCCCTTGGCGAGCACGGCATGTATCTGCACGGCGCACCTTATCTGTTTGCTCCTTCACAACAGACGCACATTCCCTTGCTGATGTGGATGTCACCGGGTTACGCCGCGGCCTATCATATTGATGAGTCATGTTTACGCCAGCAGGCTGCGAGTGAAAAAGTGTCGCAAGATAATCTTTTCCATACGGTTTTAGGCATGTTCAACGTCCAGACAAGCGAGTATCAACCGCAGTTGGATATGATCAGATCGTGCCAACATGTTGGATAAGGTTTGCATTAGACCGACCGGTCTAATAACCTGCTGCCCATGAACAAGACTGTGCAACGCAACGAAACCCGTGAACATCTGCTCGCTACTGGCGAGCAGGTTTGCCTGCAACGCGGTTTTACCGGAATGGGCCTGAGCGAGATGCTGGCGCTGGCGGAAGTGCCGAAAGGATCGTTTTATCACTACTTCCGCTCAAAAGAAGCTTTCGGTGTCGCGCTGCTGGAGCGCTATTTCGTTAACTATCTGCAGCAGGTTGAGCAGCAACTGAATCAGCCCGGTATCCCCGCGCGTGAACGACTGCTCAATCACTTCCGCTATGGCGAAACCTTGTTCGTCGAACAGGGCCATATCGTCGGCTGCCTTGGCGTGAAGTTATCAGCAGAAGTGTGCGACCTCTCTGAGCCGATGCGTGATGCGCTGCAACATGGCGCAACCGCGATGATTGCGGCTTATGCGCGCTGTTTGACCGAAGTCGCAGCTGAACAGGCTCTACCTTTCGGGCAAACGCCGCAGCAACTGGCGCAACGTTGCTATTTGCTGTGGCTCGGTGCCAGTCTACAGAGCAAAATTTCCCGTGAGCCAGGCCCGATTAGCCTGGCACTCGAAACCATCGAACAGTGGCTAACTGGCTACTGATTTTTAAAAACCGTAGTTTCTAGACGACCGGTCTACTTACAGGAGTCATCATGGCGAGTAAACAGCTGTTCTCCCCGCTTAAAGTAGGTGCGATTACCGTACCTAACCGCGTATTTATGGCCCCGCTGACGCGTCTGCGCAGCATTGAGCCGGGCGATATTCCGACCCCGCTGATGGCTGAGTACTACCAGCAGCGTGCCAGCGCCGGTTTAATCATCACCGAAGCCACGCAAATTTCTTTCCAGGCGAAAGGCTACGCAGGCGCACCAGGTCTGCATACGCAACAACAAATTGCCGCGTGGAAAGTGGTCAACGAGAGCATTCATGCTGCCCATGGTCACAGTGCCGTACAGTTGTGGCATACCGGCCGTATTTCGCATAACAGCGTACAACCAGAAGGCAAAGCGCCGGTTGCCCCTTCCGCACTGGCAGCCGGTACCCGCACCTCACTGCGCGCTGCAGATGGTAGCGTCTATCGTGAAGATACTTCCCTGCCGCGTGAACTGAGCGTGGCGGAGATTCAGCAGATCGTAAAAGACTTTGGCCAGGCCGCGTCCAACGCGCGTGAAGCCGACTTCGATTTGCTGGAGCTGCACTCTGCGCACGGTTATTTGATGCACCAGTTCCTGGCGCCGGGTTCTAACCAGCGCACCGATGAATATGGCGGTTCCATCGAGAAGCGCGGCCGTTTCGCCTTAGAAGTGGTCGATGCGGCAATTGCCAACTGGTCTGCCGATCGTATCGGTATTCGCGTGTCACCGATTGGCGCGTTCCAGAATCTGGAAAACGGCCCGGATGAAGAAGAAGCGGCGCTGTGGTATATCGCGGAACTGGGTAAACGCGGCCTCGCGTATTTGCACCTTTCTGAGCCAGACTGGGCCGGTGGTCAGCCCTACAGCGACGCCTTCCGTGAGAAAGTGCGAGCGATCTTCCCTGGCGTGATCATTGGTGCCGGTGCGTATACCGTTGAGAAAGCGGATGACCTGATTGCTCGCGGCCTGATCGATGCCGTGGCCTTTGGTCGCGATTTTATCGCTAACCCTGATTTGGTGGCTCGCCTGCAACAAGACGCCCCGCTGAATCCGCAGCGTCCGGAGAGTTTCTACGGTGGCGGCGCAGAAGGCTACACTGATTATCCAACCCTGTAAGAATCAAGCTGCCGCACCGGATGTGCGGCAGTGCTGTTTCTTCAGGGCGTTAACTGGCTATACTTGATAGTCTTTGTCATTCCTTGATGACTTTTAAAAAGAGGATGTTATGCGTTTACTTCACACCATGTTACGTGTTGGCGATCTGCAACGCTCAATCGATTTCTACACCCGCGTGCTGGGCATGCGCGTGCTGCGCCAGAGCGAAAACACCGAATACAAATACACCCTGGCATTTGTTGGCTACACCGAAGAGAGCGAAGGCGCGGTGATTGAGCTGACGTACAACTGGGGCGTGGATAAATACGATCTGGGCAATGCCTATGGTCATATTGCACTGGGCGTAGATAACGTGGCGGAAACCTGCGAGCGCATTCGCAGCGTGGGCGGTAACGTCACCCGTGAAGCGGGCCCGGTCAAAGGTGGCACCACCATTATTGCGTTTGTGGAAGATCCCGATGGCTACAAAATCGAGCTGATCGAAAACAAACATGCCGGTCACGGCCTCGGGCACTAGTCCCGTTTGTCAGCCTGCTAATTTGCGGGCTGACCTCCCTCTCCTGCTGCACCCCGCTGTATTTTTTGCCATAATGCGCGCTGCCCCATTTCCAGCTATGAGATCCTGATGTCTGATTCGAACGCCTTAAACGCTCTCCATCAACGTTTCCGTGGTTTTTATCCTGTGGTAATTGATGTCGAAACCGCGGGTTTCAACGCACAAACCGATGCGCTGCTAGAGATTGCAGCCACCACGCTCAAGATGGATGAAGATGGCTGGTTACACCGTGATGAAACCCTGCATTTCCACGTGGAGCCGTTCGAAGGCGCGATTCTTAACCCGGCAGCACTGGCCTTTACCGGCATTGACCCGACCAACCCATTACGCGGTGCGGTGAGCGAATATGAAGCGCTGCATGCGATATTCAAAATGGTGCGTAAAGGCACCAAAGATCACGGCTGTAATCGCGCCATTATCGTGGCGCACAACGCCACTTTCGATCTCAACTTCGTGATGGCTGCTGCCGAGCGCGCCAGCCTGAAGCGCAATCCCTTCCATCCGTTTGCCACCTTTGATACGGCAGCATTGAGTGGTTTGGTGTTGGGTCAGACCGTTCTGGCTAAAGCCTGTAAGGCTGCGGGGATGGATTTCGACAGCACGCAGGCTCACTCCGCACTGTACGACACCGAGCAAACGGCAACGCTGTTTTGTGAACTGGTGAATCGTTGGAAACGTTTGGGCGGCTGGCCGCTGGCGTTTAACGATGAGCAGTCAGAAGACGACGCGTCGGCCTGATCAGCAGCCAAAGAAAAGGCCGACATTTGTCGGCCTTTTCACTTATTCCGCTTCTTTATACTTCTCAGCGGTTTCTTTCAGCAGCGGCTGGAGTTCGCCACGCTGGAACATCTCGACGATGATGTCGCAACCGCCGACCAGCTCACCATCCACCCACAGCTGCGGGAAGGTTGGCCAGTTAGCGATTTTTGGCAATTCGGCACGGATATCCGGGTTCTGCAGAATATCGACGTAGGCGAAGCGCTCACCACAGGCCGAGAGTGCCTGCACAGCTTGCGCAGAGAAACCGCAGCTAGGCAGTTTCGGGGAACCTTTCATGTACAGCAGGATTGGGTTTTCTGCGATCTGGCGCTGAATTTTTTCAACAGTACTCATTATTGCCTTCCTTAAAGCATCACTTCGTGTTTGTTTATTGTAGCGACTTCAGGCCTGCACTGAAAACGGGATTTTGCGTTCGCGACCTGCGAATCGCCATGTTTGTTAAGTTCCGCCAACTTCAATAACAATTTCATATCATTAAAAGACATGAATAAATTAATAATTAGCAATAGTTTCGCTGCGTTAACCAGCTGAAATTGCTCATTAAGACAACAGAACAAGCCGTGTAACAGATTAATAGAAAAAGGCCTTACCTTTTGGAAAAAAAGTGGATTAGAATCACTTCGGCGCTGATCGTTGATCAGATTTCTCTTACGTAGCCGCGGCCTGTTTTTTATCAGACTGCTTAACCTGTAACCGGACTATGCGTTTACTGATTACGCTTATCATACTGGCTTTCGCCCAACTGTTCGTTAATGTAGCCTCTGCTTCACCGCATGCGCCCGTTAACGCCAGTTTGCATAATGCTGAGAAAAAAAGCGCGCGCGAAGATGAGCGTCGCAAGCGACGTCCGGTGAAAACCACGGCTAAAAAGTCTCGCCTGTCGACTACGGTGCAAAAACTCAAGCTGAAGAAACAAAGCAAGACAGAAACCGCACTGCACAAAACCACCCGTAAGAAATCCCTGCTGAAATCCCCAGCAAAGAAATATGGTCATCAACGCTTAGCTAAAAAAACGCGAGAAGTCGATGATGAAGCGCTGGAACTGACCGGCATTCGCATGAGCAAATCACACCGCCAGCGTTATCAAAAGGCGCGTGAAACGGCGATGACCAAATTGATGGGCCAGTTGGGCAAACCTTATCAGTGGGGGGGCACCTCGCCGAATACCGGTTTCGACTGCAGTGGTCTGGTGTGGTACGCCTACAAAGATTTAGTCAAATACAAATTCCCGCGTACCGCGAATGAGATGTATCACTTACATGATGCAGCGCCGATTAAGCGCCAGATGCTCGAAAAAGGCGATTTAGTCTTCTTCCGTATTAACAATCGAGGCGCTGCCGACCACGTGGGTGTCTACCTTGGTAATGGTAAATTTATTCAGTCACCACGAACCGGTAAAGACATTCAGATTAGTGCGTTGGGTGAGGATTATTGGGAGAAACATTATGTTGGCGCACGCCGCATGATGACGCCGAAAACCATTCGTTAGTCGTTGCGCAACGTATAAAAGAAGCCGGATGCTTTCACAGCACCGGCTTTTTTTATACGCTTTTGTTTAATGCAGGATGGCCGTAAAGCTAAACGCAATAATCATTAACAGTGCGCCAACCGTGGTCATCAGGGCCAGCTTCAGATCTGTACTCATCACTACTCCTTAGTCACACTTTTATTAGGGTTAAAACAATTTTCGCATAGCGTCAGGCAAAAATCTCGTCTTATCCGCGCCAGCTTGCTAGAATCGCCGCCTTTCGTTGCGCAACCCATTTTGCGCATGCTGTATTTACAGCCTGCTGAAGCGATTTTTCCTGCCTGAACAGGCAGCATTGACCCAAATTTTCGGGTGCAAAACCCTTCGCAGACGCAAACGTTTAACAATATACTTATCAGTACTTTGCGATAAGCCGGGGAGGTCCATTTTCATGGCCACAATTAAAGATGTAGCAAAACGCGCGGGTGTCTCCACCACCACGGTTTCGCATGTCATCAACAAAACGCGTTTTGTCGCAGAAGAGACGCGTAACGCCGTTTGGGAAGCTATTAAAGAATTGCACTATTCCCCCAGCGCCGTTGCGCGCAGCTTGAAAGTCAATCACACCAAGACATTGGGATTGCTGGCGACTTCAAGTGAAGCCCCCTACTTTGCTGAGATCATTGAAGCGGTGGAGAATCACTGCTTCGAGCGCGGCTACACATTAATCCTTGGCAATGCGCACAACGACCTGCAAAAGCAGCGTGCCTATCTCTCGATGATGGCGCAGAAGCGCGTCGATGGTCTGTTGGTAATGTGCTCAGAATACCCAGATGACCTGCTGCAAATGCTGGAGGAGAATCGCAATATCCCGATGGTGGTGATGGACTGGGGTGCTTCGCGCGGTGACTTTACCGACACCGTGCAGGACAATGCTTTCCACGGCGGTTATTTGGCTGGGCGCTATTTGATCGAACGTGGTCACCGCGATATAGGCGCGATCCCAGGACAGCTTGAACGCAACACGGGCGGTGGACGCCACGCTGGCTTCTTACAGGCAATGAATGAAGCCGGGGTCACGGTGCGGCCAGAGTGGATTGTGCAGGGTGATTTTGAACCCGATTCAGGCTATCAGGCGATGCAACAAATCCTGAATCAGAAACAGCGTCCAACTGCCGTATTCTGTGGTGGCGATATCATGGCAATGGGCGCGATTTGCGCAGCAGATGAGATGGGCTTGCGCGTCCCGCAAGATATTTCCGTGATCGGTTACGATAACGTGCGCAACGCGCGCTTTTTCACGCCAGCACTCACCACCGTGCACCAACCGAAGGCTGAGTTGGGCGAGAAAGCCCTCGAAATGTTGCTGGATCGCATCACCAGCAAGCGTGAAGAGCCACAAACTATTGAGGTTCAACCGACCTTGATTGAGCGCCGCTCCGTTGCCGATGGTCCATTCCGCGACTATCGCCGCTAACCTCGCGTTTCGCTGAGCCATTCGTGGTTCAGCGTCTCTGCATCACCCAGATAAGCCAGAAGCCAATCCAACGCGGGTGATGCTCGCTGCTCTGACCAACTGACACAGCAAGGGCTGTCAGGAAACGGCTGCGGCAGTGGCAATTCCACCAGCGTGCCTTGATCCAACAGTGGCCGCGCTAAATGCCCTGGCACCATGCCGACACACAATCCCGCCTGCAAACAATCCATTCCGGTTTCCCACTCCGGCACCACCAAACGCCGCTGATTGTCCAGGGTCCAGGTCATACGTCTGGGTAATGCGCGAGACGTATCTTCCAGCACCAGCGATGGCCAGGCACGCAATATTTCATCATTTAATTCTGTATTGTTGACCAACGGATGATCGGGACTGACAACGCAACGCCAGTTTAAGGCCCCCATATCCTGAAAGGCGAAACGCCCGCCAACCGGAACCGCCTGCGTTGCGCCAATAGCGACATCAACACGCCCGTCGGCCAGCGCATCCCAGACACCGTTGAACACTTCGTAGCTGATAATCAGCTCCATATCCGGGAAATGACGGTAAAAATCTTTCACCAGTTGTCGGGTGCGCTGGGGTTTGACGATGCAGTCCACCGCGATGCTCAACTGTCCGCGCCAGCCGTTCGCCAACTGTTGGCACTGCCTGCGCGTTGCAAGCATTTTTTTGATAACAGATCGCCCTTCACGGACAAAGTGCTCACCAGCTGGTGTTAAGACGACTTCACGATGCTGACGTTCAAACAACGGAACCGCTAACCAGGTTTCCAGCTGCCTGACGGTATAGCTGACGGCAGAAGGCACACGATGCAACTCTTGCGCTGCCGCGCTGAAACTGCCGCTGCGCGCCACCGCATCTACTACTTCCAGTGCATACTCAGACCACATGGATTTGCCTTCAAAATTTTTAACAGCAGGTTGCAAATATTAGCGTTTCACAAACCGCAACGCACTCTTTTACACTCCCCGGCGTTCAATCTGCCAATGAGAATCACTATGTTGTCTTCAAAAGGATTTCTGCCCTACCTTGCCTTGCTGAGTATGCTCGGCTTTCTCGCCACGGATATGTATCTGCCCGCTTTTGGTGACATGCAACGCGATTTTGCCACGACTCCGGGTACGATCAGCGCTAGCCTTAGCCTGTTTCTCGGTGGGTTTGCCTGTGCGCAGGTGTTTTGGGGCCCCTTGTCGGATCGCTTTGGTCGTAAACCAATTCTGTTGGCAGGATTGACACTTTTCGCCTTGGGCTGCCTTGGCATGTTGTGGGTAAGAGATGTAAACCTGATGCTGGCATTGCGCTTCGTACAGGCTGTGGGCGTCTGTGCGGCGGCCGTGAGCTGGCAGGCACTGGTGGTGGATCGATACCCGAAAGCACAAGCCAACAAAGTGTTTGCCACCATCATGCCTCTGGTCGCGCTCTCGCCAGCTTTAGCCCCATTGCTGGGTGCCTGGCTAATGGGACACTTCCATTGGCGCAGTATTTTTATCGCGCTCACAGCGATCACCGTTTTGCTGCTCATTGGCACCCTGCAACTGACTGCCCGCAAAAAGGGTCAGGCTGCAAAGGTTGCGCAACCTGGCTGGCTCACGCTGCTGAAGACCCGCGTATACAGTGGCAACGTGCTGATTTACTCAGCCTGTTCTGCCAGTTTTTTCGCGTGGCTAACCGGTTCACCTTTTATTCTCGCCTCAGCAGGGTTAACACCCGCAGACATTGGCTTGAGCTATATCCCACAGACCATTGCTTTTCTGATTGGTGGCTTCGGCTGCCGCGCGCTGCTCAATCGTTATCAGGGTGCGCAGCTTCTTCCATGGCTGCTGGTGGTTTATAGCCTGAGCATCCTCAGTCTGTTTGTGGTCGCCATGCTGCCTGCTCCATCATTAGTGGCATTATTGTTGCCTTTCTGCGGCATGGCGCTGGCAAATGGCGCGATTTACCCGATAGTGGTTGCCAGTGCTTTGGCCCCCTTCCCTCAGGCCACAGGTAAAGCGGCGGGTTTACAGAACTTGTTTCAACTCGGCCTGTGCTTTATTGCCAGTCTGCTGGTATCCGCAGGATTGGCACAAGCGCTGCACAATACGACCCTCGTGATGGTGGCAACGGTCGTGCTGGCATGGGCTGGCTTTATCTGGCAGCGTTCGCCTTGCGCACAAAGTGATGTTGCTCACAACTCTCGTCCCTGCGAAGATAATCACTAACGAAATAACTTTCGTTAGCATACTAACGATAACTCGTTGAATATTGACCCACGTGAGCATATACTCGGTGGGTCAGCATTCCCGTAACAAATCAATAACATAATTGTATTAATTTTAAGCGACTCTGTCGCTGGGATGGCGTCTGCACGATCTTCCTCTCCTGATTTGTGCCAGACATTTCTATTCAGATTCATACCTCTGTAAAACGTCGGCTATGTGGCGCACGGATTTTCCGTGAGTTCTCTCACAGGCCTGGGGAAATTGACTATTATTTCCTCAGGTTCAAATCGGAAAGGTGATGGAGAAGCTATGAGTTCATCGTGTATAGAAGAAGTGAGCCTTGAAGAAAACCACTGGTTTCGTATCGTCAGCGAATTACTGGAACGCGCTGATGTTACCATCAATGGCACACGCCCCTGGGATATTCAGGTTAAGCACCCTGATTTTTTCAAACGCGTTTTGCAAGAAGGATCGTTGGGTTTAGGTGAGAGTTATATGGACGGCTGGTGGGATTGCGAACAGCTGGATGTATTTTTCCATCGCGTACTGAAACAACACCTGGACAAACAACTGCCTCACCATTTCAAGGATACGTTGCGCATTGCTGCCGCGCGATTGACCAATTTACAGTCGAAAAAACGCGCATGGATTGTTGGTAAAGAACATTACGATCTGGGCAATGACCTCTTTTCGCTGATGCTCGATCCTTTCATGCAATATTCCTGCGGTTACTGGAAAGATGCGGAGACGCTTGAACAGGCGCAACACGCCAAATTAGATATGATTTGCCGCAAATTGCAGCTCGAACCCGGTATGACACTACTGGATATCGGTTGCGGATGGGGTGGACTGGCGGAGTTTGCCGCGCGTCACTATGGCGTGAAAGTTCATGGCGTCACCATTTCCGCTGAGCAGCAGAAACTGGCACAGCAGCGCTGTGAAGGCCTGGATGTCACCATTCTGCTGCAAGACTACCGCGACTTGAACCTGCAATTTGATCGTATTGTTTCGGTTGGGATGTTTGAGCACGTGGGGCCGAAAAACTATGCCACTTATTTTGACGTCGCTGATCGCAACCTCAAACCAGACGGCATATTTTTACTGCATACCATTGGTGCCATCACCACCGATATGAACGTCGATCCGTGGATTGATAAATACATTTTCCCGAATGGCTGCCTGCCTTCTGTGCGTCAAATTGCTGATGCCAGCGAGAAACATTTTATTATGGAAGACTGGCACAACTTTGGCGCTGACTATGACACTACGTTAATGGCCTGGTATGAACGTTTCCAGGCGGCCTGGCCGCAGCTGTCAGAGAAGTACGGCGACCGTTTCAAACGCATGTTCAGTTACTATCTCAACGCCTGCGCGGGTGCTTTCCGTGCGCGTGATATTCAGCTGTGGCAGGTGGTATTCAGTCGCGGGAAGGATGGCGGATTACGTGTAGCACGTTAATTATGTGTGAAGCTAAAAACAAAGGCGCCGCGGGCGCCTTTTTTATCTCTTTTATTCCGCGTCGTCGAGGTGAGCTAACGCCGCAGCTTCACGTTGCGCCAACACGCGCTCAACAGTTTCGACAATCGCCTGCGTGTGCGGGTCGATCTCAATGTTGACCTTATGCCCCAATTTTTTGGCTCCCAACGTGGTGCGTTCCAACGTTTCCGGAATCAGGTGCACGCAGAATTTGCTTTTCGTCACATCCCCAACCGTAAGGCTGATGCCGTCGATGCCAACAAAGCCTTTATGCAGGATGTATTTTATTTGCGATGCATCCTGCAATTTAAACCACACTTCACGGTTGTTTTCTGACTGGATAATTTTGCAAATTTCAGCCGTGGTCATAATATGGCCGGACATTAAGTGACCGCCAATTTCATCGCTGAACTTCGCCGCACGTTCAATATTCACGATATCACCAACCTGTAATTCACCCAGGTTAGTAATGCGCAATGTCTCTTTGATCAAATCGAAACTGACGCGATCGCCCTCAATCGCCGTCACGGTCAGGCAGCAACCGTTATGCGCAACCGATGCGCCCAGTGCCAGACCGGGCAACAACTCTTCCGGCAAACGCACAATATGGGTACGAAACAGCTCTTTTTCTTCAACGGCGATAATTTCGGCCGTGCCCTGCACAATCCCAGTAAACATAATCTCAGCCTTGGTGAAGTTTGCCGTAGTTTATCACAGCTTAGCCTGCGGCGTTTAATTTGCCGGAGTTCAAACTTTACACAAATAACTTAACAAAATGCGATCAAAGTTTGGTGGAACAGAGTGCTCCCGTTACACTATGCCGCGCATTCTCTGGGGATTTCACCCCACTCTCTTGATAATTTAAGCAGGTGTTACGTGCAGAAGTATTTAACAGAAGCGCGTCAATTGCTGGCCCTCGCGATCCCGGTCATCCTTGCTCAGGTGGCTCAGACAGCGATGGGTTTTGTGGATACCATTATGGCCGGTGCGGTAAGCGCCACGGATATGGCCGCCGTTGCTGTCGGCACCTCTATCTGGCTTCCCGCCATTCTGTTTGGTCATGGTCTTCTACTGGCTTTGACGCCAACCGTTGCGCAACTCAACGGTTCAGGGCGACGTGAACGCATCGCAGAACAGGTACGCCAGGGGTATTGGTTAGCCCTGGCCGTGGCGTTGCTGATCATGATTGTGCTGTGGAACGCGGGTTATCTCATCCATGCGATGCATGATATCGATCCGCAACTGGCGGCTAAAGCAGAGGGGTATCTGCATGCCTTATTGTGGGGCGCCCCTGGCTATCTCTTCTTCCAGGTCGCTCGCAACCAATGTGAAGGTTTGTCGAAAACCAAACCGGCGATGTTACTCGGTTTTCTGGGCCTGATGGTGAACATTCCGCTGAACTATGTCTTCATTTATGGTCATTTTGGCATGCCGGCGCTCGGCGGTGTCGGTTGCGGCGTGGCAACAGCCTCGGTGTATTGGGTGATGTTCATTGTGATGCGCTTCTGGGTGAAACGCATGGCCAGCATGCGCGATATTCGCATGAACACACGTTGGTCCGCGCCTTCAAAAGCCGTGCTAACGCGTCTGTTCACGTTAGGTTTACCTGTGGCGTTGGCGCTGTTCTTCGAAGTGACCCTGTTCGCCGTTGTGGCGTTGCTGGTTTCACCGTTAGGCATTGTCAAAGTTGCAGGGCACCAGATAGCGCTGAACTTCAGTTCGCTGATGTTTGTTCTGCCACTATCACTCGGCGTGGCAACCACCATCCGTGTCGGCTACCGTTTGGGACAAGGCTCCGCAGAGCAAGCACGTGTGGCGGCCTGGACCGGACAAGGTGTCGGTATCAGCATGGCTGCAATCACGGCGATCTTCACCGTGACGTTCAGAGCAGATATTGCGGCGCTCTACACCGCGAATCCTGAAGTGATTACGCTCGCAGCCCAGCTAATGTTGCTGGCCGCTATATACCAGTTCTCCGACTCTATTCAGGTGATCGGTAGCGGGATCCTACGTGGTTATAAAGATACGCGGTCGATCTTCTTCATTACCTTTATTGCCTATTGGGTGTTGGGATTACCCGTTGGCTACATTCTGGCGTTGACGGACTGGGTCGTACCTAAACTGGGTCCGGCTGGATTCTGGTGTGGATTCATTGTTGGCCTGACTTCCGCCGCCATCATGATGATCTGGCGAATTCGACGTTTGCAGCGCCTGCCTGCACAGGTCATTTTGGCACGTGCAGCGCGCTAAGTGGCTGAAGGGGCCGTTATTTGGCCCCTTCTCGCTTAAAAAAACAGCGGGTCGCACAGATGCTGGTCAGTCGTCATGGAAATTCATTTTTTCCCTTGCCAGCATCGCGGCCTGCCGTTAATATTCGTCCCCGCTGTCGCCCTGACAGCATGTTGCGCTCTTAGCTCAGTTGGTTAGAGCACCACCTTGACATGGTGGGGGTCGATGGTTCGAGTCCATTAGAGCGCACCAAGTGCGTCCGTAGCTCAGTTGGTTAGAGCACCACCTTGACATGGTGGGGGTCGGTGGTTCGAGTCCACTCGGACGCACCAAATTTCTGCAATGCGCTCTTAGCTCAGTTGGTTAGAGCACCACCTTGACATGGTGGGGGTCGATGGTTCGAGTCCATTAGAGCGCACCACTTTTCGTATTCTCTCTCTTTGCGCAACACCCCTTTCCTTGATCTGAATCGTTTTCTCTCTTAGCTTTTATATTGGTTTTCGCATACTTAGCGACTATACTATGCCGCGTTGTCCACCTGAAAGGTTTCAGCGCTAACGTGCCTATGCAAACAACTCTAATGATTTGCGCAACACTGCTTAACCAGTTCCCTCGCGTACTGCATAACTTCTCTGCACGGCTGGCCTTCGTCACCTATTCTTACTTCTGTACGATCCGAACCAACACCATACTCATTTTCACTTCGCTGCCTTGCGCTGCGAATCCCGACCTTTATCATCCATCACAACTTACAGAAAACCTGACATGAAAAAGACCAAGATTGTTTGTACTATCGGTCCGAAAACCGAATCTGAAGAGATGCTGACTCAACTGCTGGAAGCAGGCATGAACGTCATGCGCCTGAACTTCTCTCACGGTGATTATGCCGAACATGGTCAGCGTATTACCAATATGCGCGCCGTCATGGAAAAAACCGGTCGTCAGGCCGCGATTCTGCTGGACACCAAAGGCCCTGAAATCCGTACCATGAAACTGGACGGTGGCAATGACGTTTCATTAAAGGCTGGCCAGACCTTCACCTTCACCACTGACCAGTCAGTGATTGGCAACAACGAACGTGTTGCTGTGACCTACTCTGGCTTCACTGAAGACTTGAAAATCGGCAATACCGTTCTGGTTGATGACGGCCTGATCGGGATGCAAGTGACTGAAGTCACTGAAAACACCGTAGTTTGCACCGTATTGAACAACGGCGATCTGGGTGAGAACAAAGGCGTTAACCTGCCAGGTGTCTCCATTCAGCTGCCCGCTCTGGCAGAAAAAGATAAGCGTGACCTGATTTTCGGTTGCGAACAGAACGTCGATTATGTTGCTGCTTCCTTTATCCGTAAGCGTTCAGATGTCCTGGAAATCCGTGAGCACCTGAAAGCACACGGTGGCGAACACATTCAGATCATCTCTAAGATCGAGAACCAGGAAGGTCTGAATAACTTCGACGAAATTCTGGAAGCTTCTGATGGCATCATGGTGGCTCGTGGCGATCTGGGGGTTGAAATCCCGGTTGAAGAAGTGATCTTCGCTCAGAAGATGATGATCAAGAAGTGTAATAAAGCACGTAAAGTGGTGATTACCGCTACGCAGATGCTGGACTCCATGATCAAAAACCCGCGCCCTACCCGTGCGGAAGCCGGTGATGTGGCCAACGCCATCCTGGATGGCACCGATGCTGTCATGCTGTCAGGCGAAAGTGCTAAAGGTAAGTATCCGCTCGAATCCGTCACTATCATGGCGACCATCTGTGAGCGTACCGATCGCGTGATGAAATCACGTATCGATGAGCTGCTGGAGTCTCGCAAACTGCGTATCACTGAAGCCGTCTGTCGCGGCGCTGTTGAAACTGCTGAGAAACTGGAAGCGCCAGTGATTGTTGTGGCAACTGAAGGCGGTAAATCAGCCAAGGCTGTGCGTAAATATTTCCCATACGCCACCATTCTGGCACTGACCACCAATCCTACCACCGCGCGCCAGTTGATTCTGAGCAAAGGTATTGAAACGCGTCTGGTCACTGAAATTGCCTCGACTGACGATTTCTACCGCATTGGTAAAGAACTGGCGTTGGACAGCAGCTACGCACAAAAAGGTGATGTCGTGGTGATGGTTTCTGGCGCACTGGTGCCAAGTGGCACCACCAACACCGCTTCTGTGCACGTACTCTGATTTTTGGTTGAAGTTTTATTTAAAAGCGCCTTTTTAAGGCGCTTTTTTAATCTTGCGCTAATACAAAAACCAGAATTTTCCAATCGAAAATAACTATTCAATATCCCGCACAATTAAGGTTAGTCCGATTAAATCTCTCTGTTTTAGCTAAATATTTTCATCATCTTCTGCGAAACGCTGTTTCTTTGAGCGAACGATCAAATTTAAGCATGTTCTCATCAAAAATTTATTCTCAACTCAAAAAGCTTTGTGTAATACTTGTAACGCTACATGGAGATTAACTCAATTCTAGAGGGTATTAATAATGAATCGTACTAAACTGGTACTGGGCGCGGTAATTCTGGGTTCAACTCTGCTGGCTGGTTGCTCAAGCAACGCTAAAATCGACCAGCTGTCTTCAGACGTTCAGACTCTGAACGCTAAAGTTGACCAGCTGAGCAACGACGTGAACGCAATCCGTTCTGACGTTCAGGCTGCTAAAGATGACGCAGCTCGCGCTAACCAGCGTCTGGACAACCAGGCTCACTCTTACCGTAAGTAAGAGTTCTGGTTTGAAAAATGGTGCCCATGTGGCACCATTTTTTTTGTCCTGATTTTGGCCCTGCGTTAAGGCGTTGTCTTCGCCTCTCCCAATGCCTCGGTGATAGTGGCTTGTTCCCCCTTCTGCTGCGTTTGCAGCACTGCAGGTAACGCCGTGTCCTGTGTGACTGGCTCGCCACTGCTCACCAACACCGGCATGCCAGAACGGCGTGCAATCGCCTCTTTCATCAATGCCGTGTCACTGTGCTGGCTATTGAGGAAAGCCTTCATCTTCGCCGTCAGCGCAATTGGCATGGTTTGCGGATCATCCTTCTCATTACGTGACAGTGGCTGATGCACTTCGACGTAACGCTTACCATCCGGCTCCACGGCCACCTTAATCGGCTCATTGATGATTTGTACGCGGGTTCCCTTCGGCACGCTGTTAAACAGCGCTTCGATATCATCCGGACGTAAACGAATGCAGCCAGAGCTGACACGCATGCCAATACCGAAGTCAGCGTTGGTGCCATGAATCAGATACTGCCCGGTTCCTCGCGCCAGACGCATGGCAAACAGTCCCATTGGGTTATCAGGCCCTGCAGGTACCACACCAGGTAGAGTAATGCCCTCTTTGGCGTAGCGTTTGCGGATATTGACGGTAGGAGTCCAGGTCGGGTTGGGGATCTTCTGGCTGATAGTAGTGACCATATTGGGTGTCGCTGCACCCAACTGACCGATACCGATCGGATAGACCACCACGCGATTTTCGCCTTTCGGATAGTAATACAATCTCAGTTCCGCAAGGTTAACAACGATACCTTCCCGTGGCGCATCCGGTAGCAGCATCTGCAGCGGCACCGTTAATTGGGTACCGGCCTTCGGCAACCAGGGATCAACGCCAGGGTTGGCCTCTAACATGCCGAGCATACCAATCTTATAATGCGCAGCAATGCTCTCTAAGGGCCGTTTGTCGTCCGGCACGGTGGTCAGGGTATTCTCGCCAATTAAACGGCTGTTATCGGCTGGCAGGGGATATTCCGTAGCAAATGCAGGTGCAGAAAGCCCGAAGCAGGACAACAGCAATGCACCGGCTAAACGTAACGCTGGTTTCATGCAATTTTCTCTTTGTCGGATGGAACAGACCCCGGTCATGCCGGGGTCTGGGGAGTGTAACTTAGCTGAGGCTTTGTGCGTTATGACGGATCGCGCGAATCATCGCTTCCAGTCCCTGCGAACGCGTAGGAGTGAGGTGTTGAGTCAGTGCTAATTCGCCAAACCAGTGACGAACATCGAGGTCGAGAATTTCCTGTGATTTCAGCCCTTGATATAGACTAAACACCACTGCAATCAAACCCTTAACAATAGCGGCATCACTGTCACCTTCAAAGGCGATGGTGCCATCTGCCTGGGGGGTCATGCGGATCCAAACCTGGCTCTGGCAACCTGAAATCACGTACTTAGGTTGCTGCAAGCTTTCAGAGGATTCTGGTAATTTCGCCCCAAGCTCAATGATGTAAAGGTACTTCTCTTCCCAGTTTGCGCAACGATTAAAATTGCGCACCAGTTTCTCTTTATCTGGCAAATTCGCCATGGATTACTCCTGAAATCTGCTCAACCGCCCAGCAGACGATGAATACGGGTCAAACCTGCCGCCAGGCGATCGGCCTCTTCTTCACTGTTGTACAGGGCGAAGGAGGCGCGACACATGGCTGGCACCGCAAAATGACGCATCAGCGGCATCGCACAGTGATGGCCGGTACGGATGGCAATACCGTATTGATCAAGGAAACTTCCTACGTCAAACGCGTGGTGTTTGCCGAGGTTAAAAGCAACGACACCGCTACGCTGCGCGGGACCGTAAATCACCAGATCAGGCACCGAGGCCAGTTTATCCAGTGCGTAACGCATCAGCGCGCTTTCACGCTCATTGATCGCTTCCAAACCCAGTTCGCTGATCCAGCTCAACGCGGCACCCAGTCCGATAATGCCACCAGTATTAGGTGTACCCGCTTCAAAACGCCATGGCGTGCTGTTCCAGGTGGTGCCAGTTGGCAGCATAACCTGATCGATCATTGAACCGCCGCCTTCCCACGGCGGCATGATTTCCTGCAGCGCTTTACGCGCATACAGTACACCGATACCGGTCGGACCATAGATTTTATGGCCGGAGAAGGCGTAGAAATCGCAGTCAATATCTTGCACATCCACCGCGTGGTGCATCACGGCTTGCGCGCCGTCCACCAGCGTCACCACGCCTGCGGCTTTCGCCTGCGCAACAATGGCTTTGACCGGGTTCACCGTGCCGAGCACGTTGGAAACGTGCGTCACCGCCAGCAAACGGGTGCGGCTATCAATCAGACCACCCAGTTGCTCCAGAGCCAATTCGCCTTGTGCATTCAGTGGCAACACGCGAATTTCAGCACCGGTGCGTTGCGCCACCATCTGCCAAGGCACGATGTTGGCGTGATGCTCCATCTCGGTGATGATGATGTTATCACCGGGCTGCAACTGACTGCCGCCCCAGCTGTTGGCGACCAGATTGATGCCTTCAGTGGTGCCTTTAACGAAGATGATCTCTTCCGGCGAGGCCGCATTAAGAAAGCGCGCAGCCTGGGTGCGCACGTTTTCCATGTCGGTAGTGGCTTGGGCACTCAGCGAGTGAATACCACGATGCACGGCGGCGTAGCCGTGCTGGTAGAAATAACTTTCCGCATTGATAACCGCGAGCGGGCGCTGAGCGCTGGCCGCGCTATCAAGGTAGGCCAGCGGATGTCCGTTGACCTCACGTTTCAGAATCGGAAATTCCGCTCTGATTCGTTCGAGATCGAAACTCATAACTCAACTCCGGGGAAACGCGCCGTAATGCGTTGCAGTACCACCTGACGCAGTGACTCTTCTTCCAGGATCTCGGTCAATTCGGCCGCGAACGCATGGATGATCATCTGCTGTGCCGCTTCTTCGGTGATACCGCGCGAACGCAGATAGAACATCTGCTCGTCATCGATACGACCAATAGTCGCGCCGTGGCTGCACTTCACGTCATCAGCATAGATTTCCAGCTGTGGCTTGGTGTCAACTTCCGCCAGGCGACCAAGCAACAGGTTATTGTTGGTCATCTGCCCGTCAGTTTTCAGCGCATGCTGTGCCACTTTAATGTGACCATTGAAGATGGAACGGCCTTTGTCACGCGAAATGGTTTTGTGCAGCTGACGACTCAGGCAGTGACCTTTGTTGTGCTCCAGATAGCTACGGGTATCCGCCACTTCTGAATTGATCGGCAAGATCAGGCTGTTCAGTGCCAGCTCAGTATTTTCACCATTGAGCTGCACGCTGGTGTTGTGACGTGACAAGCCCGCACCCAGCAGAAAACTGGTACTGCTGACCTGCGCATCACCACCAATCACAATGTCATTGTGCGCAAAGTGGTAGCTGCTGCTCTCTTCAAAGGCCAGCTTAATGTGCTTCAGCTTGGCATTGTCTGCGACAGCAAAAGTAAAACGCGCGCCGGTAAAGTGCGAGGCACCGTTCAGCGTGACGTAGTGCTCAATCACCTCAGCTTCAGCACTCTGCTCCAGCTCAAGGTGATGACGGTGATGCACCGTGTTTAGCGCATCGGCCTTGCCGCTGGTGATGTGCAGCAAGTAGAGCGGGCGAGCTGCTGATTTGCCGCGCGCCAGACGAATAGAGGTGACCTCTTCCGCCAGGCTTTCAGTCAGATGCAGAAACACTTCAGGCTGCACGGCGGCTGGCAACGGACAGCGCTCAGCAGCGCGGCTGTGCTGCACCTCAAACAGTTCGGTGTCGCGCGCGCTCAGCTCGGGCTGGAAACGGCCATCAACAAACACCAGACGAACAGCGTCCAGCGGCAGAGCCAATTCGGCCACCTGCTCGGCAGTCACCGCCTGTTCTTCGGGTAACACGAACTGATTGGCCAGCAGACCATCCAGCGCGGTGTATTTCCAGTTTTCGTGCTTGCGAGTTGGCAAGCCGAGACGCATCAGTTGCTGCCAGTGCTGCTGTGCCTGCAATGAGCGCGCTTCACCGCGCGATTCAAACAGGTGGTGCCACTGTTGCAGCGCATTATCACTCTTCGTCGGTAAGCCAGCCATAGCCTTGCTCCTCCAACTGCTTAACCAGCGTGAAGTCGCCAGATTTCACGATCTTGCCCTGATACAGCACGTGTACGTGGTCAGGCTTGATGTAATCCAGGATGCGCTGATAGTGAGTTACGATAATGAATGAACGCTTACCGTCACGCAGGCTGTTAACACCTTCAGCGACAATTTTCAGTGCATCGATGTCCAGACCGGAGTCGGTTTCATCCAGAATGCACAGTTCAGGTTCCAGCGCTGCCATCTGCAAGATGTCATTACGCTTCTTTTCACCACCGGAGAAGCCGACGTTTACTGAACGAGTCAGCAAATCTTCTGGCATCTTCAGCAATTTGATTTTGTCTTCGATGAAGTCCTGGAAGTCGAAACGATCCAGTTCTTCTTGCTCACGGTATTTGCGCACCGCATTGACAGAAGTCTGCAAGAAGAATTGGTTACTGACACCCGGGATCTCTACCGGGTACTGGAACGCCATGAAGATACCTTCACCCGCGCGCTCTTCCGGCTCCAGCTCCAGCAAATCTTTGCCTTTGAAACTGACAGAACCGCCGGTAACTTCGTAATCTTCACGACCAGCCAGTGTTGCCGACAGGGTACTTTTACCCGAACCGTTAGGTCCCATAATGGCGTGCACTTCCCCCGGTTTTACTTCAAGGTTCAGTCCGCGCAGAATTTCTTTGTCTTCAACACTAACCTGTAAATCTTTAATGCTTAACATACTCTTTCCTTCACATTGCTTCCGGCAACGCGTGTGGCATCAGCCCACACTGTGCTCAAGGCTGATAGCCAACAGTTTTTGCGCTTCCACAGCAAATTCCAGTGGCAGCTCGGAGAAAACGTCTTTACAGAAGCCGTTAACGATCATGGAGATCGCATCTTCTTCGCTAATGCCACGCTGCAGACAGTAGAACATCTGATCTTCACCAATACGTGACGTGGTGGCTTCATGTTCTAGCTGTGCGGTGTTGTTGCGCGTTTCCACATACGGGAAGGTGTGCGCACCGCAGTCCGGGCCAATCAGCATGGAGTCACACTGGGTGAAGTTACGCGCGTTAGTCGCGGTTGGCATGATTTTCACCAGGCCACGATAGGTGTTTTCGCTCTTACCGGCGGAGATCCCTTTCGAGATGATGGTCGACTTGGTGTTTTTACCAATGTGGATCATCTTGGTGCCGGTATCCGCCTGCTGGCGACCGCTGGTCAGGGCCACAGAGTAGAACTCGCCCACAGAATAATCACCGCGCAGGATGCAGCTCGGGTATTTCCAGGTGATGGCAGAGCCGGTCTCTGACTGGGTCCAGGACATTTTGCTGTGGTCGCCTTCGCACAGGGCGCGCTTGGTCACGAAGTTGAGGATACCGCCCTCGCCTTCACCACCAGGGAACCAGTTCTGTACGGTGGAGTACTTCACTTCCGCATTTTTGTGAATGATGACTTCAACCACTGCGGCGTGCAGCTGGTAGGTATCACGCACCGGCGCGGAACAACCTTCGATGTAGCTCACATAGCTGTCTTCATCGGCAATCAGAATCGTACGTTCAAACTGACCGGTTTTGGCGGCGTTGATACGGAAGTAGGTTGACAACTCCATAGGGCAACGGACGCCTTTAGGGATGTAAACGAAGGTTCCGTCAGAAGCCACCGCTGAGTTCAGCGCCGCGAAGAAGTTATCGTTAGGCGGAACCACTGTGCCGAGGTATTTCTGCACCAGCTCTGGATGATCATGAATGGCTTCACCGAAAGAGCAGAAAATAATGCCTTGCTCAGCCAGTTTGTCACGATAGGTAGTGGAAACGGATACGGAGTCGAAAATGGCGTCAACCGCCACTTCACGCCCTTCACGTACCGGAACGCCCAACTGGTTGAACGCGTCTTCCACTTCTTTGGTCAGGTAGTCGCTTGACGCTACGCTGCCAGAAGTCTGGGTCGCACCCGGTTCAGAGGCACAGCTGTCATCACAATTGCCGCAAGACGGCGCAGAGTAATAGCTGTAATCCTGATAATCGAGTTTGGTGTAGTTCGCTTTCAGCCAGTGCGGCTCTTCCATCTCTAACCAGGCGCGGAACGCCTTGAGACGGAATTCCAGCATCCACTCAGGTTCGTTACGTTTGGCCGAAATAGCGCGCACAACATCTTCGTTAATGCCGTGAGCCATTTCGTCGGTTTGCAACTGGGTAAAGAAGCCTTCTTTGTAGTTCAGGCTACCTTCCCACATTTGTACATCGTCAGATGCTTCGCTGTGTCGTGACATATTTCACTTACTCGACGCCAAAGCTCTCACCGCACCCGCAGGCGTGCTGAGCTTTAGGGTTGTTGAATTTAAAAATCTGATTCAGGCCTTCACGGACATAATCCAGCTCGGTACCGTCAACAAACGGCATCGCCTGAAGTGGCACAAATAATTTTGCGCCGAATTGCTCAAACGTCAGGTCGTCATCGGCAGGCTCTTTCACCAGATCCATAACGTACCCAAAACCGGCACAGCCGGACTGCTTCACACCCAGTTTCAGGCCTTTAATTTCAGGATCCTGATCAACCAGGCTAAGAATCTGTTTCGCTGCCGTTTCGGTCAGCGTAAGTCCTTTCCAGACGAAATCTTCGGGTGAAAAAGAAGCTGCATTTACTGATGACATGGTGCTACCTCGTAAGTCTGGGCCTTTTCAGGCTATCCCCCTATGGTAGTGATATCAGATATCACTTCAACCGCTTGTTTTGCAGGGATAATCATCTCGTGCTGTTTTTTACTGCTGCTTTATTAAGCATAGTCCCTTCACACCAGCTTGTGAGCGGCATTCCCGTGCGCGCCTTTACTGCGTAACCCGTTAAAATATCGAAAAATTTAAAAATTCAACTTTACGGTAATGTCACAATTGATAGGTTACGCCTTTCTTCAATGTAAAGAGATTGTTATTGCCGATTTTACTAACAGGCAAAGGAAATCAATAAAATTTCATTGCGGGAATTGCATTCCTGACGCGGTTGAATATGATAATGATTATCATTAACCCATTTAGAGCAGCGACATGACGCTTACCGTCTCGGCCTGGTTACAACACAAAATCGATGAATATAAGTTTTCGGTGCGTGATATCACCGTAGACTTCTATATGGCTCAGGCTAAGCTCAACCGCACCGATTGTACTATCGACCAACTGCGCCGCTTTAACGATACCTGCCTCGACATGGCCGAAATCTGCGAACTGAACGGCGACGATCAAAGCTATTTGCATGCCATGGGCAAGCTCCATCACCGCTTGGTGCAGGAGATGGGCAATGCCGATCGCGACCGTTTGTTCCGTATTCAGGCTTATCAACTGGCGCGCCTGTCGTTGACTCGCTTGTGTCATCAACTGGCGCTCAGCGGCCAGTGGGACCAAGCCACCAGCCTGCAAAGTGATTTCGTCCGTCACGCAGGCTGGATATTCTAATCCAGCTTTGTGACGTCTACTACAATTTGTTTACATCATTTCCAGCAGCGCTTGCAGTGGATGCCTCATCCCATTGCCTTCTGCACGTTTGACCTGACTACGGCACGAGAAGCCGGTTGCCAGACAACGCTGACGCGGTAGCTTCTGCAACTGTGGATGCCATGAAAGCGCGTAAATCCCCAGTGAATTCTCCAGGTTTTTACTTTCGTGGCCGTAGGTACCGGCCATGCCGCAGCAGCCGACATTGACGTTTTCCAGCTTAGCCCCGAAGCGCGCAAAAATATCCTGCCATTGGTTGGGAGTGGAGGGCAGCGCGGTTACTTCAGTACAGTGTGCGAACAGGTACCATGCTTCCCCACTGGCCATTTGCACGGTGCGCGAGTCTGTCGCTTGCTGTAACCATTCGTGAACCAGTTGCACCTGGAACTCACCCCGCTTCTCGCCCAGGACTTCTTTATATTCGTCGCGATAGCACAACACGGTGGCCGGATCGACGCCGACCATGGGCATACCCAGTTTTGCCACGCGGTTCAGAAGTTCTGCAGTTTTAGTGGCGGTACGTGCAAAACGCTGCAGGAAGCCCTTCACGTGTTGCGCTTTGCCATTAGGTGAAAACGGCAGCAGCACTGGGCGATAGCCCAGCTTTTCAATCAGCTTCACGAAATCAGTCACTAACTGGGCTTCGTAATAGCTGGTGAAAGGATCCTGCACCACCAGCACGCAGTCTTCACGCTGAGCCACATCCATCGCTTCGAGCTGCTCCAGCGTCAGGCTCATCGCCGGATGACCACTGAGCTGCTGTTTCAGGCTCGGAGATGAGAGCAGCGGCAGATCCACCATGCCGATATGGGTTTGACTCAACTCGCGAACCCATGGCTGCTTGAGAAAGAAGTTGAACACTTTCGGCGCTTTTGCCATTAACGGCGCATAACTCTCCACCGTTGCCACCAAATGATCGCTCACCGGGCGCAGATAGCGGGTGTGATACAGCTGCAGGAAGCGCGAGCGGAAACTCGGCACATCTATCTTTATCGGACACTGGGTCGAACAGGCTTTGCAGGCGAGGCAACCGGACATGGCCTCTTTGACTTCATGCGAGAAATCATATTCGCCCTGTTTCGCGTGCCAGGAGTTACGGGTACGTTGAATCAAGGTACGCAGACTGGCGCCCTGCTTCGGCAGTGCCTGCTCCAGCTGAGAGGGATCAACGCCCTGCTCTGACAACAAACGTAGCCACTCACGCGTTAACGTGGCACGGCCTTTGGGCGAATGGATACGGTTGCGGGTAATTTTCATGGATGGGCACATCGGGCTGCGCGCATCAAAGTTAAAGCATAAACCGTTGCCGTTGCACTCCATGGCTCCCCGCCAGTCGTTACGCACAGTGACCGGGATCTGGCGATCATAGGTGCCACGTTTGACGGCATCCACCTGCATCATCGGCTCACTGCAGCCAAAAGGTGTGCAGATTTTGCCAGGATTCATGCGATTATCCGGGTCAAAAGCGGCTTTGATGCGTCGCAGTTCGTTGAACAGGGTTTCACCGAAGAAGGCTGGACTGTACTGGGCGCGGAAACCTTTGCCGTGCTCGCCCCACAGTAATCCGCCGTAGCGAGCCGTTAGCGCCACCACTTCATCGGAGATTTGTTTCATTAATAGCTCTTGCTGCGGGTCGCACATATCCAGCGCCGGGCGCACGTGCAGCACCCCCGCATCAACGTGACCAAACATGCCATAGCTCAAACCATGGCTGTCGAGTAAGGCACGGAAATCGACAATGTAATCGGCTAACTGCTCTGGTGGGACAGCGGTATCCTCGACAAACGGAATCGGCTTGGCACGCCCTTTCGCGTTACCCAACAGGCCTACGGCTTTTTTGCGCATATTGTAGATGCGCTCAATGCCGCCCAAATCGTTACACAGCTGATAGCCAATCACGCCGCCTTGCTGTTGCTGCATCAGCTCATCCAGCCGTGCACACAAACTATTGACCTGGTGTTCAATCAGTTCACCATCGTCACCGGCAAATTCAACGATGTTCAGGCCGAGCATCTCTTTGTCAGGCACATCAGTAATCAGCTCTTTCACTGAATGCCACACGATATCTTCGCGCGCCAGGTTCAGCACTTTTGAATCCACGGTTTCGACAGACAGTGCTTTGGCTTCGACCATAAAGGGCGCATTACGCAGCGCGGAGTCAAACGAGTCATATTTGATATTGACGAGACGCCGTACTTTCGGAATGGGTGTGATATCGAGGCGCGCTTCGGTAATAAATGCCAGCGTCCCCTCGGCACCACACAACAAGCGCGTCAGGTCAAAGGTTTGCAAATCATCACTGAACACGTGACGCAGGTCGTAGCCCGTCAGGAAGCGGTTCAGTTTGGGGAATTTTTCCAGAATCAGATCGCGCTGATCGCGGCAACGATTGAGCACTTCATGATAGATGCGCCCTTCCGCAGTCGGGGTGGCGGCCAATTGCTCTGCCAGCGTGGTCGGCATCGCGCGGGTATCAAGAATATCGCCGCCGATTAATACGGCGCGCAAACCTTCAACGTGATCGGAGGTTTTACCGTACACCAGCGAGCCTTGACCAGAAGCATCGGTGTTAATCATGCCCCCTAAGGTCGCGCGGTTACTTGTGGAGAGTTCAGGCGAGAAGAAAAAGCCATAAGGCTTCAGCCAGGCATTCAGTTGATCTTTCACCACGCCCGCTTCAACGCGCACCCAACCCTGTTCAGGATTAATTTCCAGGATGCGATTCATGTAGCGCGACATGTCGACCACGATACCCTGATTCAGTGATTGACCATTCGTGCCGGTGCCACCCCCGCGTGGGGCGAAGGTCAGGCTGTTGAACCGCTCCTCGCCAGCCAAACGCGCAATCAACGCGACATCGGCGGTCGAGCGTGGGAACAGCGCTGCATCAGGTAACAGCTGATAAATGCTGTTATCGGTAGAAAGTGATAGCCGATCGGCATAGCTCGTGGCGGTATCACCGGTAAATCCTTGCTCTTTTAATGACTGCAGGAATGTCAGCACCCGTTGAACGAGGCCGGGTGCCTGGGAAATCTGTGGGATCATTATTGCGCGACCGAGATGTTGTAAACGTTTGCGTGGTTATTTTTTTCAACCATTGGTTTTATCATATTTTTTATCGCCTGCTGTTTTTTCAGGAAAGACCTCCGCGACACCTGCTTTTTTCTGTTTAATTTTCAGGAAATAGCTCATCATTGATTAGGGCCCGTGCGGCCCACCATGAAGGATTAATTGAGGTCAAAACGTTGTGATGAAAAGCCTGCAACGCGGTATGGATCTACCGCAACTGCTGTTCTCGTTGATGTTCATACTGATCATGATCATCGCCTGCCTGTGGGTGGTACAACCCTTCATTCTGGGCTTTGCCTGGGCCAGCATGGTGGTGATTGCCACCTGGCCATTAATGATACGTTTGCAGCATCTGCTGTGGGGACGACGATCGCTGGCGGTGATCGCCATGACCATTCTGTTACTGCTGCTGTTTATTATTCCGATTGCCCTGCTGGTGAGTAGCCTGATCGACAACAGCGCGCCGGTGATTGCCTGGGCCACGCAACGCCATCTGGTTTTCCCGGACTTTGTCTGGCTGCGTGAAATTCCTTATGTCGGTAACAAAACCTACTCCAGCTACCACAAAATGGTCGATGGCGGCGGTACGGCGATTTTAAATCAGCTGCAACCATACATTGGTCGCACCACGGGCTTCTTTGTCGCACAGGCTGGCCACTTTGGCCGCTTTATGATCCACCTCGCTGTGATGCTGCTGTTTAGCGTGCTGCTTTACTGGCGCGGTGAACAAGTCGGTCACGGCATTCGCCACTTTGCTTATCGCATGGGCGGACGTCGCGGCGATGCGGCAGTGCTGTTGGCCGGACAAGCGATCCGCGCCGTGGCATTGGGCGTGGTGGTGACAGCGCTGGTACAGGGTGTGCTGGGCGGCATTGGCCTGGCGATTTCCGGCATCCCTTACGCCACCCTGCTCACCGTGCTGATGATTCTGACGTGCCTGGTGCAACTTGGCCCGTTGGTGGTGCTGGTGCCGGCCATCATTTGGCTCTACTGGAGTGGCGATACCACCTGGGGCACCATCTTACTGGTGTGGAGTTGCGTGGTCGGCACGCTTGATAGCGTGCTGCGTCCGATGCTGATTCGTATGGGCGCAGATTTGCCGATGATTCTGATACTTTCTGGGGTTATCGGAGGATTGATCGCCTTCGGCATGATTGGGCTGTTTATTGGACCGGTGGTGCTGGCGGTGTCTTATCGTCTGGTTTCGGTGTGGATGCATGAAGCCCCCGCACCTGATGATGACCCGCAAACGGCAATTGAAGCGCTGGCCGAGCACGAAGAAGATCAACCGTAACGACTGACACCCTCCAAAACGGTGCGTTAACGCGCACCGTCTCTCTCTTCTCTCATTTGCCTTATGCGATGGCAATTAATGCCTGTTAATCGCCATCACTTAATTGCTCCCGTTACGCATTATTTTTCATAAGCGATTTTTAAGAAAAAACGCAGATTTGGCCGATTTAGGAGTGTTTCGCTAACGGAATGATTATTTTTCGCACTGAATCATCAGGTCAAACCGGTGAAAAAGGCCACGAAAGATTATCAGCTTTAAACTAATAAGAGGATTCTTAAAGACGCCAGCAGACGGTGTGAATAACATGAATCCTAAGTTTGAGATCAAACCACTGATTTTTAAACAACCTTTTTCCCCTGAGTAAAGTAAAGAATTGCTGTGTGTAGTCTTTGCCCATCCCCTGTGATGGGCTTTTTTTTTGCTTTTTTTATGCATAAACAAAAGGCCAGCAGAGCTGGCCTTGATGATCTCAGCAAGGACACTTCAGAATCTTACTGAAAGCGTCCTAATTAATAGCTGACTAAGATTTTGCAGCATCCAGCTCAGCCAGATTCAACCAGGTTTGCACCACGGTATCT